>CACZOU010000029.1 GCA_902782945.1 uncultured Methanobacteriaceae archaeon | reverse complement strand
GATACATTTACTTTTCTTAGTCCTTTCCATACTAACCATCCGCAGAATGGACCTACAATACCCATAGAGAAACAATTTGCTCCGAGTGTTGTTAATCCACCGTGTGCTAGGAGGATAGCTTGGAATAAAAGAACTATTACTGCTAATACTGAGGTTGCTGCTGGTCCAAAGAATACTGCACCTAAACCGTTACCACATGGGTGTGAACAACTTCCAGTAACTGATGGCATTTTTAATGAAGATAAGATAAACATGAAAGCACCAGATAAAGCTAATAAAGGCATAGCTTGATCATTGTTTTCAGTTGCTTTTCTTATTTGCATTATACCATAGATTACTATAGGAATACATATGATAAACCATACGGCGCACCATTCAGGAGGCAAGTAACCTTCCATAATGTGCATTTTTTAATTCCTCCATTTTATAAAATATAAATAATAATCTACTTATTTTATTATCAAGTAATTCTAATCCCCATAATAAAATAATGATTATTATTCTATAGAATATATTATTTAAATGTATTGATAAAAAATTAAAAATTAATTTAATTTTAGTATAAAACCAGTATTTACAAATAAAAAAAGAGCATTGGTAATATAAATAGATTACCATAAATATAAATATAATTATTCATATTTAGATAAAAATTCATTAATTAGAACTAAAATAAAAATAATACATAAAATAACAATATTCCAAAAAGACATACAGCAAATACCATTTAAATACAGCCTGAATACTATAATAATTACCAAAAAATAAAAATAAACCAAAAAATATTATGATAAAAACTTATTTTTTACACATAAAATAAATTAATAAATATGAAAGTAAAAAACCAGATTATTTTAGCATTAGATGTTGAAGAAAAAAATAAAGCTTATAAAATATTAGATCAAGTAACAGATTACTTAGATACAATAAAAATAGGTTACCCACTCACATTAGCCGAAGGACCACAAATCATAAAATCTATCAAAGAAGATTATGATGTACAGATCATAGCTGACTTTAAAGTTGCAGATATTGATGCTACAAACGAAAAAATAGTAAAAACTACCTTAAATTGGGGTGCTGATGCAATTATAGTTCATGGATTCCCTGGTGAAGATAGTGTATTAGCATGTAAACATGCTGCAGAAGAGTTAGATAAGGAAATATTTTTATTAACAGAAATGTCTAATCCTGGAGCAGACAGGTTTTTAAAACCAGTATCTCTTGATATTGCACAGATGGGTGTTGAGCTTGGAATAAATAATTATGTTGCTCCTGCTACAAAGTTAGATAGACTTGAAAAAATTAGAAATATAGTAGGTAAAGATGCATTTATCATCTCACCAGGCGTAGGTGTTCAGGGCGGTAAAGCTAAAGACACGTTAGAATTTGCAGATGCTGCTATTATAGGAAGAAGTATATATAACTCCGAATCTCCTAAAGAAGTATTAGAAGAGGTTATATATTCTATCAAAGTATAAACCTGCAAATTCATAACTTAAATCAAATAAGTAGAAATATATGAATGTTAATGGTTCAAAGAAGTATCCTTCTATTAATGGGGAATTAGGTATCATCATATTAATTAAACCTAACATGGATAATATCAATACTGCTACTTTAAGTGCATAACGATACTTGAAGAATTTATCTAATAATCCATAATCTTCTTCGTGAATCATTTCATTTTCTTCTCTTTCATCTGATTTATCATTACCCCATTCATCAATATATGCTGCAATTATGCATACAATTAGACAAAACCAGCTGAAATGTGGAACTCCCACATAAATTAATAGTGCTATTAATAATATGGCTGAAATTATATGATTTATTGAATCTACTTTTTTTGCTAAGATATTACCTATAAGTATAGCTATGAAAATACATGCAGCATCACCATTTGTTATTGATATTGATACTGTGAATGCTACACATAATATTCCAGTTATTATTGCTAGAATTATATTATTTTTTTCATCCATTGCCTCATCAGATATTTTCATGAAAAATCCTGATAAAGCAAAACAAATTACATCAAATAACATGAATAATACCTCATGTTATTCTATTTTTGATAATGCTCCAGCTACTATTAAGGGGAATAATACTGTTGCATCACCTATTACTGTAACTAAGTTTGATCCTTTTTTAGCTTTAGCCCATGATTTAGCTTCTTCTAGTGGTGCACCACTTAAACTTCCACCTTCACTTCTATCTAATGTGATTTGTATTCCTGCATCTATTCCACCAGTTAGTATGTTAGATGCTAATGTGTAGTGTTTTGGTAATCCTCCTCCAAGCATGCATGCTGTTACCTTTTTAGAGTTATATACGAAGTCTGACAGGTATGGCATGTCCCCTACTGCACTTATAGTAAAATCATGGTCTTGACAGTATATCCATAATTGTAATCCTATCATACAATCAATTAAACCTGGAGCAAATATTGGTACATCATTTTTTGCTGCTGTTGCTATGAATGATTCATCATCATCCACTAGTAATCCTATTTCTCTGATAAATTGTTGTATTGATATTTTATCATATTTTTCATTGATTTGTGCAAATATTTTTTGTATTTCTTCTTCAAATACTTCAAAGTCATCTGCTTTTGTATAGACGTCTGCTATTCTTCCTATTCCATGATCCTGAAGGGTTTCATCATCTTCATGTATTCCTGCATAATGTCTTCCGCCAAATGCTTCCAGTAAGTCATGGGTTAGGTTTGCTCCACTTGAAACAATAAGATTTACATATCCTTTATCAATTAGGTCTCTTACTACTTTTCTTAATCCGCCAGGAATCATTGGTCCTGCTAGACTTAGAAATATTTTTGTATCAGGGTCTTTCATTGAATCTGCTAATAGGTCTGTTGCATGTGAAATACGTCCTGCACCTAATCCTCCAGACTGTTTTAATTGTTCCATAAATTCAGATATTGTCATGTTTTCGGTTATTTCTAATTGTTTAACTTTCATAAAATTATTGCTCCCATTAAATTATAGTTATTATGATTAAAAAATAGTTATTTCTAAAAAAAGAATATAAGGGTGATTAGTCATCAAATACTACTAATCTATGTAATATATCAGTGAAGGATACTATTCCTGAAATATCACTTTTCTCATTTAATAGTACTAATGAGGATACATTGTTTTGTTGTAGTAAATCCATAGCATTTATTAAGCTAATATTATCTTTAGCTGTTACAACAGTTTCATCCATAAATTCTTCTGCAGTACTGTCTAATTTTTTTTCAGCTACTACGCTTAATATATCAGGGTATCTTATTACACCTAGTATTTCATCACCATCTACTACTGGTACACCTCTTATATTATCATTTAATAATAGTTTACTTACCTCGTATACTGATGTATTTGGTGCTACTTTATCAGTTAATGGTACTGCTATCTCTTTTATTTTAATGTTTGGAATACTTTGTATATTCTTTGTTTTAATTAATAAAACATTATCAACATCATCTCTTCCTATGATTGTACCACTTACTGTTAGATTATTTACTGGTGTAGGTCCTATTTTAATAGTATCATCTAAATCTAGTTGTTTAATATCTCCTAAAACAGATATTGTTGCTTCACAATCTCCTGGACGTAAGATACTAGTAAATTCTATTTTATTTACAGATATATCAGAAACTAGTTCTTTATTCACATAGATTGGTACATGTATTTCACATGGATCATTTTCTATGTTTAATGCATGATATGCTTCTAATGTAGGCTTATATCCTCCCCTCGGACCAGGAACTCCTTGTACTAATCCTAAACTCCTTAGTGATTGCATTTGATTACGGATAGTTCCAGAGTTTCTACCCATTACATCTGCTATACTTTCACATTTCACGGAGGTACATTTTGATTTTCTGTAAAGATTTATCAAACTTTGCAATATTTCTTTTTGTACTGCTGTAAGCATTGTTTTCCCTCGTTTTAATAGTTATTATAGTATTGAATTAACAAAAGACCTTTTCAAATAATCTAAAAATCTAATTATTAATAATTATAATTAATTAGTTATATTTATACTTCCCATGTAATAAAAAGTTTATGATAAATAGTTATAGAATATTTGATATATATCTATTTTTATAAATATCTTAAATAAGATAAATATTCTAAAAAATAACATAAAAATTTTAAAAATAGGCATTAATATATAATAATAGCTAAAAACAAAATATAATATAATAAAAGTTTGAATGAGATAGAACTAAATTGCATTAATATACCAATATTAATTATAACAGATTAGAGTGAGATTATGAACTTTATAGAAGTTAAAAATGTAACAAAAATGTTTGATAACAAAGCAGTACTAGACAATATTAGCTTAACTGTCGAGGAAGGTGAAGTACTAGGTATACTTGGAAGAAGTGGATCAGGTAAATCAGTGCTCCTAAACATGCTTAGAGGAATACCTGAATATGCACCAGACGAAGGAGAAGTAATATACCACATCGCATACTGCCCTGAGTGTGATTACGTAGATTCCCCATCAAAAATAAACGAAAGATGCAAATGTGGACATAAATTAGAATCCCGTGACCTAAATCTATGGGAAGCATCAAGAACAGAATTTGCTGCAATAAAAAGACGAATCTCAATCATGCTACAAAGAACATTTGCATTATACGAAGAAGACACAGTAATCGAAAACATAATGAAATCATTTGAAGACCAGAGAGACCCAGACAACATAAACAAGGCAATAAACTTCCTAAAAATGACAAGAATGGAACACAGAACAACACATATAGCACGTGATTTAAGCGGAGGAGAAAAACAAAGAATTGTACTAGCAAGACAACTAGCAAAAAATCCAATGCTATTTTTAGCAGACGAACCAACAGGAACACTAGACCCTAAAACAGCAGAACTAATACATGCAGCACTACTTAACGGAGTAAAAGAAAAAAATATAACCATGATTATAAACTCACACTGGCCAGAAGTAATAGAAGACCTATCAGACAGAGTAATATGGTTAGAAAATGGTAAAATCAAAGAAATGGGCCAGCCAGAAGAAATAGTTAAAGAATTCGTGAAAGAAATACCACTACCTAAAAAACACGAAGCAGTATCAATAGGTGATCCATTAATCGAAATGAAAGACCTCAAAAAATACTACTTCTCAGTATCAAGAGGAGTAGTTAAATCAGTAGACGGAGTAACACTAACAATCAACGAAGGACAAATAGCAAGTATTGTAGGACTAAGTGGAGCTGGAAAAACAACACTATCCAAACTAATCGCAGGACTAGTAGAACCAAGTGATGGAGAAATTAAAATAAGATTAGGAGAAGAATGGATAGACATGTCCAAAAAAGGACCAGCACACAGAGGACGTGTAACACCACATATAGGATTACTACACCAAGACTTCAGCCTATACCCATACAAAACAATACTAGGTAACCTCACAGATGCAATTAGTCTAGACTTACCATCAGAATTCGCAAAAATGAAATCACTACACGTGTTAGAAGCAGTAGGATTTAAAGAAGAAGAAGCAGCATCACTACTTGAAAAATATCCTGACCAAATGAGTGGAGGAGAAAGACACCGAGTAGCAATAGCACAAGTACTCATAAAAGAACCTAACATAGTTATACTTGATGAACCTACAGGTACAATGGATCCAATTACAAGACGAGATGTAACTGAATCAATATTAAATGCAAGAGAAGAACTAGATCAAACATTCATAATTATATCACACGATATGGACTTTGTATTAGAATGCTGTGATACAGCAGCGCTAATGCGTGATGGAAAACTATTAGACGAAGGAAAACCTGAAGAAATAGTGGATCAATTAACATCACAAGAAAAAACTAAAATGCTTAATAAACATGCAACTAGTGAATTTTAAACTCCACTCTTTACCTTTTTTTTATTAGATAATTTTAAATTATTAAAAAATAGTGAAAATAGATATAATCTATCTATTCGTTTTAGACAAGTATAATTCCTTTGGTTATTAATCTTAGATAATACAATTATTAACTAATTTAACAATAATTATTCTTAATTCTAGATTTACGAATAAAGAATACTTAGATTTTACAATAAATCATATTTAGTTGTTCTTTCTTGTGGTATTCTTCCAATATCTGTTACTAATTGTTTGATTTTTTCCACAGGTAAATATCCACCATAGCCTCCACCAGCTGCTGTAGATATTTTATCTTCAATCATGGTTCCACCAATATCATTAGCTCCACATGTTAATGCTACTTGTGTCATTCTTAAACCTAATTTAACCCATGAAACTTGAATATTAGGTATTATGTTTCCGAAGATTATTCTTGAAATTGCATGTATTTTTAAATCTTCTATTCCTGTTGCACCGTTTGATATTTTACCTAATTCATTATTTTCTCCAAGGAATGTCATTGGTACAAATTCTGTGAATCCATGGGTTTCTTCTTGTATTTCTTTTAATATGAACATGTGTTCTATTCTATCTTCCCATGTTTCGATACTTCCATACATTATTGTTGATGTTGTTGGTATTCCTAGTTCATGAGCTTCTTTTACTACCTGTGACCATTGTGCTGTTGTTAGTTTGTTCGGACATATTTGTTTTCTTATTGAATCTACTAATATTTCAGCTGATGCTCCTGTCATTGTATCCATTCCTGCGTCTTTCAATTGTGATAATGCCTCTTTTGTTGTTATGTTTGAATTTTTTGCTGTCTGATATACCTCTGCAGGGGATAATGCATGTAAACATATGTCGTGTTCATCTTTGATATTTTTTATGAGATTACAATAGTAGTCTATAGTCATGTCTTTTGTTATTCCACCAAATAGACATATTTCTGTTGCTCCTACTGATTTAGCTTGAACTATACTGTCTGATATTTCTTCGTCAGACATTTGGTAATTTTCATGATTTCTGAAGGAGCAGAATTTGCAGCCTATCATACAGTGGTCTGTAATATCTATAGCCTTATTTACTACGTATGTTACTTTGTCACCCACTATTTCCTGTCTTAGTTTATCTGCTGTGTCAAATAATTCAAATTGATTTGCTGATCGTACTAAGTCCAGAGCTTCTTCTTTTGTAATTTCATTATCTAATGATTTATTGTATATTTCATCTAACATTACACTCACGACCTCTTTTATTAATGTTAAATTTGTAAATTCTTTGATATTTACTAAGAATAATTTTCTATTATTAATTATATTTTATGTTGTTAATATCTTTGTATTATAATTTATCATTATTAATCAGTATAAATAGTATAGAAACAGTGAAAAAATAATATTATAAAAACTAAAAAAAGAGTTTCAAAAAAAAAGTTACAAGAAAAAAAAAGTAATTATTCTATTCAGGTAATGTGATTTTCCATAAATAATATAATTCTTCTACTTTATCTTGTTTTTTAGATCGTTTTTTAGATTTCTTTTTAAGAGTAGACTCTTCACCAGACCATTCAGAAACAGTGTCATCTAAATATTCTGCAATATCATCATCATAGTAACGGGTACCTATAGTGTAACAGTCAGGTTCATTGCGTATGTATATAATGCCCCCACCTTTTTCTTCCATGATGTCTGTAATTTTTAATAAAGTATCATAATATTCTTTTGCTACCATAAGAAACCTCCCTAATTTAATCATAAAAATATATTAATATATATTTATATTCAATGCATTATATTAACTTTATTATATATTAATCCTCACAATCCCTAAGAGAATCATCATCAAAATGAGTATTTTTGATTTTTCTAATAATTTTACAAGTACTATCTAACTCAAATTTCTTGTAGTTCTTAATTTTAACGACTTTAATATCTAAGCCCTCTTTAAGCAAAGATTCATGCAATGCTTCTGGGTCAAAGTGTTGATCAGGACCAATTGCAATGATATCTGGCTTTTTTTCTTTAACTATTTTAAATGGGTCATCCTCATTACCTACATAAGCCTCATCTACAGGTTTAAGCATGCTAATCATTTCACATCTTTGATCTTCACCAATAACAGGAATACGTTTATGTTCCTTTACTGTCTTATCTGTAGCTACAACAACCATTAACACAGCATCATGTCCACCTAATTTCTTTGCTTCATTCAAATAAAAGCTATGTCCCGGATGAATGATATCAAAAGTTCCAGAAGCCATTACTTTAATAATAATTCCTCCCTTTAATCAGATTGATATTCTAAAGCATCTTCAAATTCAATTAAACCCTTGTATAAAGCAGAACCTATGACAACATAATCAGTTCCTAAATCACTTAAAGTTTTCAAGTCATCAAGAGAAGTTATTCCACCTGAATAAATAATTGGAATAGATATGTTTTCAAGTAATTCTTTAACAGGTTCAATATTTATTCCACCAAGTAATCCTTCAACATCAACATTAGTAAATAATATTGAACCAGCACCCTTATCTTCAAAAATTTGTGCGTATTCTAATGGTGTTTTATCAGTAGATTCTGTCCATCCATGTGTAACTACCTTGTTATCTTTACTATCTAATGATACACATATTCTCTCAGAGCCATATTCATCAGATAATTCTTTAATAATATCAGGATTCTTTATAGCCATTGTTCCAATGATAACTGTCTGGATTCCAGCATCTAGTAAGTTTTTAACATTTTCTTTTGTTCTGATACCTCCACCCATCTGGATAGGTACTGTTGTATTTTCAATAATATCATGAACAATTCCAATATTTTCACCACTGCCAAGAGCACCATCCAAGTCAACTATATGTAACCTTTTAGCACCTTTTAACTCCCACTGTTTTGCAACCTCTGCAGGATTATCTAATTCTATTTGTTCTGTTCCAGGTTCTCCCTGTACTAATTGTACACATTTTCCATGTTTAATATCTACTGCTGGTATAATTATCATAATCTTATTCCATCCATCAAAAAAAATTAAAATTAAATATACTGATTCTTTTTATAAATTTATTATCAATTTATGTGATTAATATAATAAGTTATTAACTATGTTATTCAAGAATTCCTAAAGAAATAACTTAAAGTAATTTAAACAAATATAATCTATATATAAAATTTTGGATGAGTATGTAAAATGAGACGCGTTGCACTAAAAATAGCCTATATTGGTACAGGATTTCATGGATACCAAAGACAGCCAAATTATAGAACAGTAGAAGGAGAACTATTAAAAGTATTCAAGGAAACACACATCATAGAAGACACATGGGAAGCCCATTATTCAGTAGCCGGAAGAACAGACAAAGGAGTACATTCAACAGGAAATGTAATCTCATTCATAACCGATGAAGATATACATATTAATCAATTAAACGGATTACT
>CACZOU010000028.1 GCA_902782945.1 uncultured Methanobacteriaceae archaeon | reverse complement strand
AGAACACTAATAGTTAAATTAGTGTTCAGTGTTTTAATAAGTTTTATATTATGGTGTATAACTACATGTTGTTCCACTTAACGTATGTGAGCTACTTGTACATCCATAATCATGTCCATTATTACCAAGGCCTGTACGTATTTCCCAGCCTGATGGACATGTAGATTCTGTAGTATTTGCGATACAAGTTGAACCATATACTGCATAATTAGATAGTCCTGTTCCTGTAGGACATGAATAATTTGGAGAGCACGTACCTGAAGAATTACTCCAACCACTACAAACAGCGGAGCAACTAGATTTCTTACCACACATTATAAAATCATGTAGATCAGGATCTGATGAACTCCAACAATCACATAGTCCACTATAGCCATTTAAATTTGCTGCTTTACCACAATATGTATTAGTAATACTTGCAGAATATTCACATTTTCCTGTTGATGAATTATATGTACCACCTGAAGTACATACAGTTGACCACACAGCATATAGTGTGAAATAACTTCCATTGCCAGGAATGTTTAATCTTGACCATGCACTTCCTGCTGCATATGATGCACTTGTTGCTGTACTATCTTGTGACCATCCTAAGAATGTATATCCTGTTCTTGTTGGTATTGTACTTGATAAATATGTGTTTGAATTATCATATGTGTAAGTAGTATCACCTGGTGCACCACTTCCTCCGTTTGCATTATATTTTATTGAATATGTATTTGCTATACATGCACTTGATGTGGTTCCAGCATATACAGTATGTGATGCAAGATGATATCCTGTTCCGCATCCTGTTGTACACTGAGCATCTGCACTTGCTACTCTAGTATTATCACTACAAGTTATATAACAAGATGATTTTGAACTTGATCCTACACTAGTTGTTGTATATCCTGTTGGACATGGTGTGCAACTTTGATTTCCAGTTCCTGAACTATAAGTTCCTATATCGCACAGTGCTACACCTTGCATCTGTGAATATAGTCCATATGTACCACCCGGACAATAATAACCAGCAGGACAAGTAGTACAACTAGTTGTATTAGCTGGTAAATATGTACCAGCACTACATGTAACAGAACCTACGCCCCATTCAGCCACTAATTGATGATTCCTATTCGTTGAAACTATAGTTGATGAATTAATTCCAGTATAATATGAGATGTCAGTAGTATTAAGTCTAAAATTTGTGAAATTAGTACCAACTCCAGAAGTTGAACCACCCATTCCAGAATATATTATCAATCTAATATCATGTGATGTATCGATATTACTAGGAACGGTAACATTATAAGAAATATTATTTCCAAATGCATTTCTTACCAATCCATATGAATTTGAAGTAGTAAAATCCCATATATCAGTATCAAAATAAGCGCTACTTCCATTTGTTACGGTGGCAGAATCAATCTCAATCGTGTATGTTGCACCAGGTGCTAATTTATTTAACACAGAATAATAATTATATTGATAATCTGTTATAGCTGCAATTACTATATCTCCGTAAAAATATATATTACCCCATCTACTAAATGTATAGCCATCTCTTGTTGGCACTGGTAAATCACCATATGCTGAACCATAAGTTATAGTTTTTGATGCAGTTGTATTATCACTTCCATTTGTCCATCCACTTGTTACTGGAATTGTACCTCCATTTGCATCTACAGTTACAATATATTTATTTGCTTCCCATATTCCATATAAATCAATTGAAGTTGATTGGCTATTACCTACTTTTTCTATAAACCAGTTATCTCCTACTGCTGCATTAAATGAATCTTTTTCTATTGGTCCGTTTGAAGTCAAACTCCATCCTTTAAATGTATATCCTCTTTTTGTTTTAAAATTATTATTAGGAGTTAAATTATTATTATCCATATTTCCATCATAAGTTAATGTTTCAGTTGATGTAGTATTACTTCCATCATTTTTATGATAAGTTATTTTTAATTGCTGTGCTACACAACTTGATGTATTTCCTTGCATTACAGTATGTGAATTAGATATATGGCCTCGTGGACAAGTTGTACAACTTGCATCATTTGCATTTTCAACATAATAATTTTTTGCACAATTTATCATACAATTATTTGCTGATGTTGAACCTTTTCCTGTAGTATGATATCCACTATTACATGGTGTTATTCCTTGATCATTAAATTTATCAAAAAGTACATTATTTAAACCTTCACAATAATTATCTTCTAAACATGGTTTACAATCTGTTTGATTTTGAGGTAAATATTGTCCACTAGGACAAGTAAATCTTCTATTAGTCCATTGTGCATATGCGGTCATATTACCTTTAGCAATCGTAGTATCTAATATTTCTGTTCCAGATGATGGTTGATTAAACCATCCCCAAAAACTATAACCCTCTTGATTTGTTTTAGGTCTACATAATGTTCCCCAAGGTGTATTATCTAATGCAACTGTTTGATAACAATCATAGCCTCCTCTATTATCATATGTTAATACATATAATCTTTTTAATTCTTCATAATCTACTTTTGCTGTCGAATATAATTCCATATTATATTTTGGGTCACTCATTAATATTGTTATTCTATAAATTGAATCCTTTAAATTACTATCATTTTTATTATCATATTCATATGGTTTTTCAAAACTAATACTGTTAAAATTATATCCATCGTTCATAATTGTTCCATTTTGATAAGTAGTTTTTACTGATTTAATTGATTTTACATATTCATAATTGTTTCCATAATATTTTAAGGATGAAATAAGTATTTCTCTATTAGCAACAACATTATTAGAATTATCTTTTACTTCTTCACTATCAATAATATTATTAACTATTTCTAGTGTCATAGACTTATTATTTCCAAGAATTAATTCACATTTTTTATCAGAAGAACATACAATTCTTTTTACACCACCATTATTCATAAAATGTTCATTTATTACTTTAGATACTAATGCTTTATATGTTCTTGCTTCAATATTTTGATTTATTATTGAATAAGATTCTCTTATTTTTAATAAAGTTCCTACCATAGTAACAATTATTATTGAAACTAATACTATACTTAATATTAATTCCATTAAGGTAAATCCTTGTTTTTTCATACTTCACCTCCATTATAATTTTAAAGAAACATAATAATATTTATTATTTTTATAAAAAACACCAATAACATAGTCATCACTACAAGTATCATCATTAGAGTTTTTACATCTTTTTAATGTTTTTAAGTATTCTATTATTCCACTATCATATCCTTCTTTTTGAGTTATATTTCCATTTAATAATTCATCATTCAAATTATGAATTATTATGTATTTATATAATTGTAATCCATTAGTATTAGTATTGAATAATTCTTTACAATTACTTATTCTATTACTCATAAAACTTTCACAATTGTTTTTTGTAGCGACAAAAGACTCTGCTCCATATGGTTCACTATTTTCACCTAAGTTACCTATTACATATAGTAAATATTTATCAGAAGGTAAATCATAATATTCATTTTCTTTTGATTTTCTTGTTACTAAAGAATAACTAGAAATAAGTAATGTTAAAGATAGAACAACTACTAGTAATACAGTTATACTTTCTATAAACATAAAACCTTTTTTATTCATGAGCACCTCCTACTGACCTAAATAAGTTATTCTAGCATGACCATTACCAGTGTTACCTTCAATTTTGTTTCCACCATTATAATTTGGCATTTTAACAATAGTATCTCCTCTAGTATCAGTCCATTCATATCCAAGTCCATCTATCATAACTGTATTTGTAAATATTTTATTTGAATAATGATATGAGCATACAATATCATTAGTTTCTTCTAAACACTTGTTATCATTTGAATCAGTTCTTGCAGTAATAGTAGGTGCTGTGTCACTTACTATTGCAACACATCCAGTATGACCAGAAATATATGATGAACCTCCTCCAGCATTTGAAGTTCTCCCTAAAGCACCACCATAATATCCGCCTCCACCATTAGATGTTGAACTACCTCCGACACCAAAAGATGAAGATGTTTGTTTCCCACCTATTCCAGGATTAGTACCACCTACTGCAGTATATCCATTAAGGCCTCCACCGGCACCACCTTTATAAGAACTATCAGTTTCATAGTAAGAGCCACCCCCACCAGCAGCAACCATAATTCTAGATCTTAAACTAATTTCATTATTCCAAGAACCACTATTAAGCCTTATATCAGTAGCACCACCACCTCCAATACAACCACCATAAGTTGTACCATTAAATGATGAATTAGGATTTGTTTGATAACAATCAGATGATCTATAAGTAGGATTTTCACCTACATAAATATATAAAGTATCATTTTTTTGTAATTCTATATCACCTTTTGTATAAGCACCTTTACCACCGTTGTTTCCACCACCTTGTGCTCCCCAAAGTTCTATTTCATATTTTCCATTACAATTTGATATAAATGTTTGAAAATCATTTGTAAATTCATAATCAAAAGATCGACCAATATCATATGGACAATAATTATCTACACTAGGTGTATTAATTGTTAAATCAATTTTTGAATCTATTGCTTCTAAATATTTATTTTGTTGTGTATATGCATTTAAAACTGCTAACATTAAAAACAAAAATAATATTAAAAACGTATAAACTAATGTCATTGATACAAAACCATCTTTTTTCATTTATCCTCTCATAATAAAGTCAAGTATTTTCTAATAAAATTTGACTTTATTTTTTCCTTTCTGATTTTTTTACTTAGTTTTCTCTAATT
>CACZOU010000027.1 GCA_902782945.1 uncultured Methanobacteriaceae archaeon | reverse complement strand
TCTCTTTGCTCTTTTTCTGTTGATGCGTTAAAGCAAGCAAACAGTTTATTTAAATCTGTTGTACAAGATAAAGAATCTATTGTTTCTACATCTTGATCATCTAAAAATACTGTTATATTTTTTATACTTTTTAATGCTTCTATTGCAATAGGATATGTAAGTGATCCACTATAATTATTTTTTAAAACTGTCATATCTTCAGCTGTTGCTTCAACAAACCATTCCCAATACATAGAATTTACTTTACTATCTTTAAATTTTGTACATATTCCATTAGCAAGTTCACAGTTATTTTGCGCTAAGTAATCTTGAATTGGATTTTGTAATAAATGATTAGTTTCATGTTCTATAATTCTATGAAGTACTTCTTCTTCTGACATGTTATGTTGGTCGGCTAATACTTTAATTGCATTTTCATTAATGTGCATACTATTTGTATTTGGTGTATACGCACCATATGAAAATGATGTCTGATTATCTATTTTTAAAGCTTCTAGACTATGTTCTATACTATCAATATCTAAGTCATAGTGATTTAGCATATAATCAATGTCATCCGCTATAATGGTAGCTATTTTATCTATTAATTCTTTTGAAATATTACTGTCACTATTTTGATAAATTGAATTTAAGAAAGCATCCCGATTTATTTTGCCGTTTTCTATTATATTTTTAGTATTTGAAATATTTACTTTTTGTAAGTTTTTATATTTTTCTAATGCTTCATCTAATAAGTAATACTCTTCATATTCATATTTATTATCTATAGATGATATAGTATTTATTGTCTCTTCCATATCAGTATCATATGTAACACCAGTTTTTAATAAATTATTTTCTTTTTCTGTAAAATTAACTTCTACAAAAGGATTAAAATCTTCTGGTGAATACTCCTTAGTGCTTGAATCATCTGTTATTTCTTTATCTTCTATACTATCAGAATCTAAATATATTTGATCATCAATATATTCTGACTCTGTAGTAATACTATTATTTTCTTCCCTTTTAATTCTTTTGGAGTTATTATTTTCACTACAACCTGTAGTAAGTAATACAGCCATTGTAGTTGCATAAGCAGCTAGATATGTTTTTAAATTTTTTACCATATTTTCTCCTACATAAATATTATTGTTGAACCATTTCTGATATCAGTTTCTCTAATTAATGAATTAATAGGGTATTTTTCACCAGTTCTTTCACTATATAGTAATCTTTTACCATCATTTTGAAACATACCATTTGTAAGTTCAAATATTGATTTACTTAGTAAGTTTATTACATTTCCTATTTTTCTATTGATTGGTAGATATACGTTATATGATTCATTAAGTTCAGGAACATTAATTTGTACTAATACTTTGTTCTTCATTAATATCACCCTCTGTTTCTTCTACTTTGTTTTCTTCTATCTCTGGTATTAAATCACTTATTTCATCTAGTTCTGAAGTAGATGTTTGTTCAGCTAGTTGTTCTTTATCTTCTTCTATTTCGTTATTTTCAGTTGGTATTAAAGAATCAATTGATATATCTGTTTGTGCTTCTTTTTCTTCTGGTATTAGAGATTCTAATTCTTCTTTATTTTGTTCACTTACTTCTTTTTCTGATTCTTCTGGACTTATTTCACCATCTTCTTCATCCTCATCATCTTCTTCGCCTCTATCAATGACATGGACTAGATTTTCTTTTTGTCCTTTTACAATGGCAAATTCCATAAATGGATATTCTGCACGTCTATCATCAATAGTTATATTAGACACTTTAAATGCAGTTTGATTAGCTATATTTGGTCCTAACCATATACCATATTTCTTGTTAATAACTTCTGAATACCATTCTTCTACTTGAATTTCTCTATATGAATCAAATCCATCCATCAATATAATATTTCCATTAAGATTATCATTTATATGGCTCATAATATTATCAAAGACAGGTTTTGTTGCTTCAGATAATTTGTTGTATATGTTTCCTATACCTAATATTATATATACTAGTTTTGTATTGCTTTCTTTATTTTGAATGATTTCATTATTCATTTCAACTATTTCTGTATCAAAATTATCATTTATTAATGTGAAATTAGTTACTTCTCTATTATACATTTGAACAAAATCTATTACTTTTAGTTTTATATTTGGAATTCTTGATATTAGTTTTATCATTGCAAAATATGAACAAATTCTATCGTCATCAATTGTATCTGATATTATAGGAGTAACTTTATGAAGTGCAAAATTATAGTAATAAGGCATCTTAGTACGAACTGAGTAACCAATTGGTACTTTGTCTAAAGTTATATCTGTATCATCAAATAATTCTACTTTTATTTCATCTGGCATTACTGGAATTGGTTTAGCTTTATAATCATACATTTGTGTTTGTTGTTCTACTAATTGTCTGATAGTTGGAGTTATCATATTTCTTTCAACAAATAAAGCTGTTTGGAACTCATATACTCCTTCTCCAACTTTTGATAATCCTCTACCAAAATAGTTAGCAGGTATTAATCCTTTACGAGCACCAATTGCATCTCTGTACTTGGTGTTGTCTGATAATTTTAGAGTAATTTGGTTAGGGAAATATTGAACCATTTTCATTCTAACTGATGATGATGAGTTAGCGGTTATTATAAACATTATTCCGTATTTGCTGCCATCACGATATAAACTCATTAGATTATCTTCCATTTTTGAATAGTTTTCAGCAAATGTATCATAATAGTTGATTATTGTTACAATAAGTGGTAATTTATTTCCACTATTATTGCAATACTCTGTATAATTACCTCCATAATCAGCAAATAGATTTCTACGATTTTCTATTTCTTCTGAAATCATTTCAAACATTCCAGCTATTTTGTCTGGTTCACCTACGGTTGCTACTTCTCCTACATGTGGTAATTTGGAATATGTTTTTAATGTTTCTGCACCACAATCTATTATGTAGAAATTAACTTCCTCAGGACGGTGTTCAGTAACTGTAGAGTAAAGGATTGTGCTAAGTAAGTTTTCTTTACCACTACCAGTTTGTCCATAAATTAGTGAGTTTCCTGCTGATATGTCTAAAGTAAGTATATTTTGTTTTTGATTGGCAGGATCATCATATTCACCTATAACTGGATTAATCTTATATGGTGAAGGTGTAAAACTATATTTTGTTTTTATATTTTGTAAAAATATTTTTTCTGGTATAGCATCTAACCATAATTTATTAGTAACAATACTTTCTTTTTTACCAAGATCATACATATACTTAACTAAATTTGTTAATTGTTCACCATAATCTTGAGTAGTATCTACTACTACTGCATCTTCAACGCTTTTAATAATTTCTCCTGTGTTAGACACAAAGTTAATTGAATCATCAATTTTTTTAATTATTTTATCTGAAGGTACATATTTTGCTCCAGACCAAGCTGATTGACCAAGTTGGAATAAGTCGTTATAACCTACTTGTAAGTAGAAACGACCTGCTTCTTTAATTGAAGCTGCCTCTGGCCTTTTTAACATTTCCATACTATCTGATGAACTTTGTACTTTTAGACATACTTTAAATTTAGAGTTTGACCAAATTTGTTCATTAACAACTCCACTAGGTTTTTGAGTTGCTAAAATAAGATGCACACCTAAACTACGTCCTATACGAGCAATACTAATAAGTTCATCCATAAACTCTGGTTGTTGGCTTTTTAATTCAGCGAACTCATCTGATATGATAAATAAGTGAGACATTGGTTCATCTATTAAACCATCTCTATAGTATTTTTGATATTTATATATATCTATTGTACTTTGGTCAAGTTTATCTTTTACTTCATTAAATACTTTTTGTCTTCTTTTTACTTCACTTTCAATCGAAACCAAAGTTCTATTCATTTCACTAATATCTAAGTTAGTAATTGTACCAGTTAAATGTGGTAATGTTACACCTGTTTCTTTATTTTCAAAAGCTC
>CACZOU010000026.1 GCA_902782945.1 uncultured Methanobacteriaceae archaeon | reverse complement strand
GTCCACCGGATGATATGAATGTTCGTGGTTTTCTTGTTTTATAGTAGTGTGCCATCCACATCTGGTTCTGTCCTACATCTGTAGTTATTATTGTGTCAGGGGTTACAGCTTCCATCAATTCTTTAATTGTCTGCTGAGGTTTTAATGGAACTTCATCGTAGCTAATATTTTCTACAGAGTTCTGTCTTATTTTTGTAAGTTCCTTTGTCCAATTAGTTCTGTCTGGAAATTCTACTTCTTTAATAAATTCATTTAGCGTGATTTTTGCATCACCTACTATTGGAACATCTATTTTAATTGTTTTACCGATTTCTGCAGGGTCTATATCTATCTGAATCTTTGTAGCATTTGTTGCAAATTTATCCATGTTGCTGACACTACGATCTGAAAACCTGCATCCAATAGCTATTAGACAATCACATTCCGTTAATGCTTTGTTTGTAGATTGTATTCCATGCATTCCAATCATTCCAAGAGATAAGGGGTCTTCCTCTGAAATTACTCCTTTTCCCATTAAAGTAGTTGCAATTGGAATCTCAGTTAATTTAGCAAATTTAATTAATTCCTCAGATGCATTAGATAATATAACTCCTCCACCAGCAAGTATCAAAGGCTTTTTTGAATCATTAATTATTTCAATTGCCTTTTTTATCTGTTTTTTATTTCCTTTAGTAGTAGGTTTATATCCTGGTGTCTGAGTATTTGGTTTAATATTATCTAATGATATTTCCTCTTTAAGAGCATTAGTAGGTAAATCTATAACTACAGGACCTGGTCGACCTGTTGAAGCAATATAATATGCTTTATCCACCACTTCTGGTATTTTATCTGCACTTCTTGGCTGATAATTGTGTTTACTAATAGGCATTGTGATTCCAATAGTATCTACTTCTTGAAATACATCTTTTCCAATGAGATTTGTAGCTACTTGTCCTGTTAACAATACTATTGGTGAAGAATCCATATGGGCAGTTGCTACGCCTGTGATTGTATTGGTTGCTCCCGGACCTGATGTTGCTAGGCACACACCCACTTTTCCTGATGCTCTTGCATATCCATCCGCTGCATGAGCTGCTGCTTGTTCATGTCTTACGAGAATATGATTAATATCTGATTCACATAGGGCATCGTAAAATGGTAGTAGTACTCCTCCAGGGTATCCAAAGATAGTATCTGTACCATTTTCCTTTAATTTCTTAATTAATAGTTCACTACCTTTCATTTTAACACCAATTTTTTCCATATTGAAATTGTAAATCTCAATTATTTTTTATTATTATATAAATATGTTATTTGAAAGAATTATATTTTTTTATGAATTAAGCTAGCTGGATGTGAACAGTTAAATAGAATGATTATTAAAAATTTTACAAAAGAATTAAGACATCCGGTATTCTCATATGAATTCTTGAAAAATAGGAAGATATAATTTAAGTTTTATTTGGTGAAGAAATGGATGAAAACAAAAGTAATGATAATGTTGATATAATTAGAGGAGATCCTAAAGAAGCAATTAGAAAATTAGCTCCGCCTTTAATTATTTCACTTTTAATTATGAGTCTGTATAATATTATAGATAGAATATGGATTGCAGGTTTAGGAACTGAGCCGCTTGCAGCATTAGGATTTGTAGCACCTCTTTACATGGTTATTGTAGGATTAGGTAATGGTTTAGGTGCTGGTGCAAATTCATTAATCTCACGATATATTGGTTCTAATAATTATGATGAAGCAAGTAATGCTGGTATTCATGGATTGTTGATTGTAGTACTATTTTCAATATTAATTCCAATCATAATAATACCTTTTTTAAAACCTATAATTGTTTTAATAGGAGCTTCAGAAGTATTAACATATGCTGAAAGTTATATTTCTATAATATTTATAGGTACATTTGCATTCCTGTTAAATGGTCTTTTTGCAAATCAATTAAGAGCTGAAGGGGATGTAAAACGTTCAACATTCATCATGGTTTCTGGAGGAATAATAAATATTGTTCTTGATCCTGTAATGATATATCTATTAAACTTTGGATTAACTGGTGCAGCTTATTCCACTGTGATATCGAATATTATTCCTGATTTACTGGCAGTTTACTGGTTATATATAAGTAAGTCTACTTATCTGGATTATGGAATTAATAGGTTTAAATTCAAATGGACTGTTATTAAGGATTTATTAGCTGTCGGACTTCCTGCAAGTATTGAAGAATTAATAATGGCAGTTGTAAACATAGTTACAAATGGAATGTTGTCAATTGTTGCTGGAACTGCTATTGTAGCATCATTCACATCTGCATTTAGTATTATTGAAATTGCTACAATGCCTACAGTCGGTGTTGGTATAGCTGCTATTACAGTTGCGGGAGTTGCATTTGGTGAGAGAAATTATAATAAACTTAAAACTACAGGTCATTATTCAATTAAATTAAGTTTAATAGTCTCCTGTATATCATTAATTATAATATACTTGTTTGCTCCACAAATAGCATATCTATTTGCATATGGTTCTAATAGTGGATCTTTAAATACATTAATAGTTCAATGTTTAAGAGACCTGTCTTTATTCCTTATTGCTGGTGCAATAGGTATTGTTTCTGCAAATGTTTTACAGGGAATGGGAAAAGGAACAATGTCTTTAATCCTAACAGTTAATCGTGAAGTAATCTTGATATTGTTATTCTCTTATATCTTAGGCTTTGTATTCTCATGGGGAGTAAAAGGCATATTATATGGTATGACTATAGGTGTGCTTGTAGGTTCATTAGTAGCTTTATTAGTATTTGAATTATATTTAAAAAGATTTAAAGAGATTGAACTAAGAGGCACGCATTGAATTTAATAATTACTAACTAATAGTAGTTATTTTTTCTATTTTTTTTAGATGCTTATTTTAACTTTATTAAGTATCCTTTCTGAATTAATGATTAATGTTAAATTTAATAGAAAATTAATAAAAATATAAAAATTATATATATTAATAACGTTACTATTTCATGATAGATTAAGAAATAACGGAATATCACTTAAATTAACGGGATGTGAATATAGAATGAAAATATTAGTAGTAGGTAGCGGTGCACGTGAACATGCAATAGCTAAGGCATTAGATAGGACTGCAGATGTATACACATATATGGGAAGAAAAAATCCAGGACTAGCAAGATTATCTGTAAACTATGAAGTAAATGATGAATCAGACTTTGGTTCAATAATTAAATTTGCAAAGGATAATGAAGTGGAATTAGCATTTATCGGACCTGAAGCACCTCTGGAAAAGGGTATTGTAGATGAATTAGCAAAAGAAGGAATCCCTTCTGTAGGACCAACAAAGAAAGCAGCACAAATAGAAACAAACAAAGCATTTATGAGACAGTTATTCGATGATTATAATATACCAGGATCAATAAAACATGGAACATTTTATGATCTTGACGAAGCATTTAAGTACATCGATGAGTTTGGTGGTCCAGTAGTAATAAAACCTATAGGATTAACTGGTGGAAAAGGAGTTAAAATTGTTGGTGATCAACTAGCAGATAATAATGAAGCAAAAGAATATGTAAAAGAGATTTTCGACCAGAAAATGGGTGGATTTGAAGGAGTAGTAATAGAAGAATTATTACTCGGAGAAGAATACACAATACAGGCATTTGTAGATGGAGAACATATTTTACCAATGCCAGCAGCACAGGATCATCCACATGCATTCGAAGGAAATAAAGGACCGATAACTGGTGGAATGGGTTCATACTCTGATAAAAATCATCTATTGCCTTTTTTAACTAAAAAAGATTACGATGAATCAGTATCCATAATGAAACAAACAATAGATGCAATAAAAGAAGAGGCAGAACCATACAAAGGAATATTATATGGACAATTCATGCTATGTGCAGATGGACCAAAAATCATAGAATACAATGCAAGATTTGGTGATCCAGAATCAATGAATGTATTATCACTACTAGAATATGACTTAGCACAGATAGCAAGACAAATAGTAGACGGAGAATTAAATACAGTAGTATTCAGTAACAAAGCATCTGTATGTAAATATGTAGTGCCAGATAAATATCCAAACACAGAAGCAAATGACACAATAGTAACAATTGATGAAGAAAAAATCAATGATTTGGATGCTGAAGTATACTATGCAGCAGTATACAGTGATGAAAATGATGATATAAAATTAACTTCATCAAGAGCAATAGCAGTACTAGCAGTAAGAGATACAATAAGCGAATCAGAAAAAGCATGTGAAGAAGCAATAAACTATATTAATGGTGAAGTATACCATAGACGTGATGTTGCTACAGAAGCATTGTTAAATGAGAAAATAGAGCATATGAAAGAGATTAGAGGATAATTTTAATATTATTCTTATTTAATTTCATACTACCACTATTTTTTTCTTAATCAATCATATTTTATAATTTTTTTTTTAATTATTTTCGATAATATCTACGTAATTTAATAATCTTTTTTAATTACTTAAAACAAATAGATATATTATTTATTATTCGAAATTATAGTTTATAAAAAAAATTTTTTTATTAAAGGGGAAGGAATAAAATGGACAATTTATTATCAATGTCTGATGCAAAAGATGAAGTATTCGATATACTTGACACAGCAGCAGATTTAAAATCAGGCAAAATAAAAGAAAAACCGTTTAAAGACAAATATTTAGGAATGATTTTTGAAAAATCATCAACAAGAACAAGAGTATCCTTTGAAGTTGGAATGAATCAGCTAGGTGGAACACCATTATATTTATCAAGTAAAGATTTACAGTTAAATAGAGGAGAACCAATATCTGACACAGCACGTGTACTGTCACGATTCCTTGACTGTATAATGATAAGAGCAAAGAAACATGAAACAGTAGAAGAACTAGTTAAGTATGCTACAATACCTATTATCAGTGGATTAACTGATAAAGAACATCCTTGTCAAGCATTCGCTGATTTATTAACAATCAAAGAATATAAAGGAGATTTTAATAGGAAACTAGTGTTTGTTGGTGATGGAAATAATGTATGTAATTCACTACTATTAGCAGCAGCATATGTAGGTATGGATATGACTGTATCATGTCCAAAAGGCTATGAACCAGATAAAGAAATATATGATAGAGCAAAAAAAGTAGCAGAAAAAACGAATGCTACAATAACAATTGAAGAAGACATACACAAAGCAGTAGAAAATGCAGATATACTATATACTGATGTTTGGGTAAGTATGGGTGATGAAGAAGAACAAGAAGAAAGAGAGAGGATATTCAGACCATACCAAATAAACAAACAACTATTATCAGAAGCAAAATCCGATGCAATAGTTATGCACTGTTTACCTGCAATAAGAGATCAAGAAATAACAGATGAAGTAATGACCTCATCTCAATCAGCAATATGGGATCAAGCAGAAAATAGGTTACACGCACAGAAAGCAATATTATATCATATATTAAAAGAATAGAAGATAATTAACAAAAGAACCTTTCCCAAATTATCTTTTTATTACAATAAATCAACACCATATAAAAAATAATTTTTTTTTAAACTTTTAGAGTGGAAGTAAAAATGTTATCAAAAAGAATAATACCATGTTTAGATTGTGATTTACAAGTACCAGAGGGACGTGTAGTAAAAGGAGTTGAATTTAAACAGATTCGATATGCAGGTAATCCTGTAGAATTAGCAACAAAATACTACCAACAAGGTGCTGATGAAATAGTATTTCTAGATATAACTGCATCCCATGAACACAGGTCAACCATGGCTGATGTTATAAAAAAAGCAGTAGAAAATGTATTTGTACCAATATGTGTTGGTGGAGGAATACGTAAAGTGGATGATTATGTTAACATGTTAAAAGCAGGAGCTGATAAATGTTCTACAAATACTGCTGCTATAAAAGATCCATCACTAATCAACAGAGCATCTGAACTAGTAGGAAGCCAAGCATGTGTAATAGGTATAGATGCAAAGAGAAGATATGTTGATAATCCAAGTGAATCAGATGAACACTATATAGTGGAAACTGATGAGGGATATTGTTGGTTTGACTGTAGTATATATGGCGGACGTGAATTCACAGGAATAGATGCAGTTAAATGGGCAATTGAATGTGAAGAACGTGGAGCAGGAGAAATACTACTAACAAGTATGGACCGTGATGGAACTAAAGTAGGATATGATTTAGACTTAACACGTACAATAAGTGAGAACGTCACAATACCTGTTATAGCATCAGGTGGTGTGGGAAATCCAGAACATATATACGAGGCATTTGACAAGGGAAAAGCTGATGCAGCACTAGCAGCTAGTATATTTCACTTTGATGAATATCCAATACCTGAAGTAAAACAATATCTTAAAAATAAAAATATTTCAATAAGATTATAAAAAGAACTGGCGATTAATATGACACTAATTATAAACGTGACAACACCTGATGGAATAGTAATGGCCTCAGATAGTAGACAAACACAGAGAAATAATAAACAGATAACAAGAATATCAACAAACAGTGCATACAAACTATTTGAAGTAGATAATAGAATAATAATCGGAACAGCAGGATTAGCATTCTTTGCAGATAAAACAGGAATTCAAAAAAATGTGTCAACATATATTAAGGATTATTGTAATAAAACAGACCTTGAAAATTTAACAGTAGAGGATATAGCTGTAGGAATACATGAATATACAAATGATAACTATCCATGGGAACAACAATTAGATATGTCTGCACAACAACTAAAAATGGATGCAGAACGAAATGGAGCTGAAGTATTATCAATAGAAAAAATCAATGATTCAGTAGAATTCAGAATTAAACAGCCATCAGGAAAAATAGAAAAAGGTCATCTTAATATAGAACCAGTAAATCTACTGATTAGTGGATATAATAAAGATGGAACTTCAGAAACATATGAAATAAGATTTCCTGGAAGAATAGATAAAAAACGTGGAAATAATGAGTATGGAAGTACCTGGGTAGGACAAGGAGATCTTGTATCAAGGATGATTTTAGGATATGATGGAAAAATGCTAAATCTACCGTTATTCCAAAAAACATTATCAACAGTTCCACAAGAGGAAGTATTACGACAATTAAGAGGTATAGAATACAACATACCATGGGGATTACTAACATTACAGGATGGAGTAGACATCGCAGTATTTCTAATAAAAGCAACATCAATGATTCAAAGATATGCTGATGGAGTAAATATGGATAATGGAGACATACAAGGAGTAGGTGGACCAATAGATGTTGCAACAATAACGAAAGAGAATGGAATTCAATGGGTAAAACAAAAACAGATAACATACCCTGAATTCTGAACACAACACAAATTTCAATTACATCCTTTTTTTGAAAATTTTTTTATTTATTTGGTGAAATAATGGTAACAGGAAGCTTTACAATTAACAATGAGGAATATGATGGAGATTTTAACCTAGAATTAACACTAAATTCAGGACAAACAAGTCAACCACCATGGAATCATGAAGGTGACGTATACTCCGAAATATTACTAGTAGATGATACATTAGTATTAGTAGAAGTAACACAGCAAGATACAAACACGCCTTTAATTGTTAACTATTACAGTAAAGAAGAAGTGAATGAAGAACACATAAGAAGTACATTATTCTATATATTTGACCTAGAATACAATATAACAGAAGTATATGATTTTCTAGCAGATAATAATGAGTTAAGTGAGGTATATAGTTTTAACAAGGGATTAAGATTATATAAAGCTCAATTTCCATTTGAATGTATAATTTCCTCAATATGTTCAGCAAATAATTCTATAAAACGATGGACATCATCAATAATGCAAATAAAAGAAGCATATGGTAAAAAAGTAACAATCAATAATAAAAGTGGATATATCTTTCCAGATGAAGAGGTATTTGTTGACATACCAGAGGCAGACCTTAAAGAATATGGTGTAGGATACAGAAGTTCATACATGATAAACTCATCTAAAATGATATTATCCGATTCAGAATTCCATGATACATTAGATAAAATGAATTACAGCGATGCATATGATAAGGTAATAGAATTAGAAGGAGTAGGACCTAAAGTAGCAGATTGTATTTTATTATATGGTTATCATAAACGTGAAGCATACCCTGTTGATGTATGGATAAACAGAATAACTTCCTATTTATATTTTGATAGTAAAAGACAAGCTAATAATGTTATAGTGGATTTTGGACAAGAAAAGTTTGGACAATATGCCGGATATATACAGTTATATCTATTTAACTATGCAAGACTATCTGGATTAATGGAAAAGATTAAAAACATCTAAAATAAGAATTCCTAGAAATATGTTAGAAAATGTATTTTTAGGGAGGTGAAGGGTTAGAATGAATATTACATAAATTCTATTATTCTATCTATTTTTTTTATTATTTAAAATTTTATTTAATTTTATTCATCTGTAACTGTTACTTTTGTCATAACGTCACCTTGTCTAATTTTGTAGACAACATCCATACCATCAATTACTTGACCAAATACAGTATGTACTCCGTCGAGATGTGGTTGTGGGCTATGAGTTATGAAAAATTGACTTCCACCAGTATCTTTTCCTGCATGAGCCATGGATAAAGCACCAGTACCGTGTTTATGTGGGTTACCTTCGGTTTCACATTTAATTGTGTATCCAGGTCCACCGGTTCCATCTCCGTTAGGATCTCCACCTTGAATTACAAAGTCGGGTATTACTCTGTGGAATGTTAGACCATCATAAAATCCACTGTTTGCTAATTTTTCAAAGTTTGCTACTGTTCCAGGTGCTTCATTAGGATATAATTCTAATGTAATGTCACCTTTTTCTGTCTTTATAACGGCTTTTTTCATTATTTTCACCTAATTAATCTTATGTTATAAGGTATATAATAAACTCATTGTTTATAATAACTTAGCAACTAACTTCATCGTATCTACTTAAATGATAATATATATAGTTAATAGAATATAAAATATAAAATAGAATATTATATTTTTTAAAATCTTAATTTTCATTATATTAAATAACATAACACACTATTTGGAGGCTATTTTTTTGAATACACAAGAAGTTAAAGATACACTTGATACATATGTAATGCATACATATGGAAGATATGATTTAGTAATAGACCATGGACATGGTAGTAAAGTTTACGATAAAGAAGGTAATGAATACATAGACTGTGTAGCAGGAATAGCAGTAAACAGCATAGGACATACACACGAAAAAGTTGCAAAAGTGATAGCAGAACAAGCAAAAAAATTAATACACGTGTCAAACCTATACTACACTGAGGAACAAGCAAAATACGCAGAAAAAATCGTTAAAAAATCACCACATGATAAAGTATTCTTTGCTAACAGTGGAGCAGAAGCAAATGAAGGTGCAATAAAACTTGCACGTAAATACACAGGCAAAGGAGAAATCATAACAACAAATGGTTCATTCCACGGAAGAACTCTTGCAACATTAACAGCAACAGGACAAGACAAAGTTAAAAAAGGATTCGCACCACTACCATCAGGCTTTAAATACATAGATTACAACAACATAAAACAGGCAGAAGAAGCAATCACAGATGATACAGCAGCAATACTAGTAGAACCTATACAGGGAGAAAGTGGAGTAAGAGTACCTGATGATGATTACCTACCATCACTTAGAAAATTATGTGACGAAAAGAACATATTATTAATCTTCGATGAAGTACAAACCGGTTTTGGCCGTACTGGTAAATTCTTTGCATCAGAACTAACAAACACAGTACCAGACATAACAACCTGTGCTAAAGCAGTAGCAGGAGGTTTACCAATGGGATTAGTACTTGCAAACAAAGAAATTGCAGATGCATTTAATCCTGGAGACCATGCTTCTACATTTGGTGGAACAGCATTAGTATGTTCAGTAGCATCAGCAGTACTAGACATATACGATGAAGAAAACCTTGTTCAAAAATCACATGATAATGGTCAATACTTCATGGAAAAACTAGAATCTTTAAAAGAAAACCACGACTGTATCAATGAGGTACGGGGAAAAGGTTTAATGGTGGGTGTAGATATTAACTATGACTGTGGTGACTTAGTAGCTAAAGCTCAAGAAAAAGGAGTTCTTATAAATGTTACAAATGGTAACGTAATTAGATTTGTACCACCACTACTCATCACAAGAGAAGAATTAGATAAAGTTGTAGAAGTTATAGATGAAATATTACCATAAACTTCTTAACTCTTTTTTTTATATTACTATTTTTTACTTACTTTGTTATAGCTTCCCTAAAGAATTTAGGAATTAGCTTTCTATACATCTTATTTCTAAGTATTGTTTGTATATTCTTATCCAGAATATATGTGTCACAATGATCATTTTCTGCTCTCATACCACGACCATATGCCTGCATTAATGTCATAATTGTTTTATAAGCATACCATTGAGGGTCAATATTTTTTCTTTCATTTATCTGTTTATCACCAAGATAAGGGTAAGGTACCTTGTATATTACCTGGAATTGACATTTCTCGTAGGGTAAATCTACTCCCTCACTCATTGAAGGACTTACTAGTACATAAGGATTCTTTGATTTTTCAAATTCTGCTAGTACTTGTTCTCTAGTCTTAGGAGTGTGAGATAATATTCTCTGGTCACGAATATGCTCTGTAATGTATTGTTGACATTTATAACTATTAGTATGTATTAATCCCTTCTCGTCTCTATGTTTATCTAATATTTCTCTAAGTACAGGTATTGTTTTTGGTGCTGTATGCCATAATGCTCTTTTTGACATAGGTCCAACGAGTCTCATGTGTATTGGACGGTATTCCTTTTTAAATGGACTTTCACTTTTTATGTAGTATACTTCCTCAGGGTCTAATCCTAGCCATTTACAGAATAAATCCTTGTCAAGAATGGTTGCACTCATAAATAGAATCTTATCTGCATACTGGAATAATGTTTTTTCTGCATATTTATCTATTTTTAATGGTTTGAATGATACCATTTCACCCTCTGTTGATACAACCCAATTTTCGGGATCATTCTTGATATTCTCTGTTATTTCTTTTATTTTTCTTTTAGTATGGTCTATTCTATCTCCTTTTTGTTTTGTCAGCATTGTTGTATTTATAGTATTATAGGAGTCGAATATTGCTTCTAGGAAGGCTATCCAATCTTTAACATCTGTATAGCTCATCATGTCACGTGGTATTGTTTCATTAATGTCTTTTTCTAGTTGTCTGCTGTAAATGTTTAGTTCAAGTTTGTGCATTATCTTATCTTCGATGTTATGTGCTTCATCCAGTACCATTAGGTTACGTTTCTGGAAGTGTTGTACGTAGTTTAATTCTAGATATGCGTAGTCATAGTTAAGTAGAGTCACTGGTTCTTGTATTGCTATTGCTTTTTGATTCCAGTATGGACATTTTTCTGTTGATTTGAATGTGAATGGTGTAGTATAATAGTTGCTATGATCGTCTTTTCTTAAATCTTTCTGATGATTTGGTTCCATCTTTATACCATAAGGGCATGTGAATTCATCAGATGTTCTTATTGTTTGACATGTTCCCTGGTCACAAGTATTTAAAGACCCGCTATCTAAACAGGAAAAGTTGTTTCTTCCCTTCACTTGCGCATATCCAAATTCATCAGCATACTGTCTTTGTAATTGTTTTGTCATGGTTAATATGTATGCTGGCTGTAAGATTTGTCCAAGTGTTGCTGCGATAGCTGATTTTCCTGTACCCGTTCCTGCTTCTAGAATCACATAACGTTTTCCATCTTCAAAGGCATTAAGTATTTCTGTTATAAGTTCTAGCTGATTATGTCTTGCTTCTTTGAATGGAAAGTTTTCTATTATTTCATCATCGATGTCAGGGTGTTGTCTTTGTAGTTCTTCTTTTTCTTCTGCGGAAGGTCTTTCAAGTAATGAGTTATGTTCATTATCCTTATCTGAACATATACACTTGGTTTTTATCATTCCACATTTTGGACAAAATATTGTATTCATATTATCATATCTTTATTTCATCTGTTTTTATTTTTTTCAATGTTTTCCATGCGATTCATATTTAATTTATTACTTTGTAGCCTTTTTTAAATATGGATTTAAAAATTATATATACTTAAACTTTTAAATTATTAGTATAAAGATATTCTAAATTAGAAATTTAATTTTAATTGAATTTTTTAATAGAAACAGGAATTTATTAATTATTTTTTTTTTAAACATTAAAGGAACGATAACATGGCAATTGGAAAATTATATGGTATAGGAGTAGGTCCTGGAGACCCAGATTTATTAACAATAAAAGCAGCAAAAATCATCAAAAATACAGATATAATATTTGCACCTAAATCTAAGAATGGAAAGCCTAGTGTTGCATTAAATATAGCTCAGCAAATTATTGATGAAAGAGAGGAAGAGTGTGAAATATTACAGCCATTATTCCCAATGACCGAAGATAAGGATGAACTTGATAAATCATGGGATGAAGCAACAAACATGCTATATGAGAAATTAGCTACTGGACTAAACGCAGTATTTGTAACACTGGGTGACCCAACAGTATTCAGTACATTCTCATATATTTCAACAAGACTACAAGCAAAAGGCGTTGAAGTAGAAATTATTCCAGGTATAACATCATTCACCGCCTGTGCATCAAGAGCCGGAATACAGCTAACAGAACAAGATGATATAATGGCAGTTGTACCACAGGTAGATGAAAGATTAGCAAAAATATTACCATATGTAGATACTGTTGTTGCAATGAAAACATCCAGACATCTTGATGTTTTAGAAGATTGTATAAATAAAGATCCAAGAGAAAAAGAAATAGTATCAGTACAAAACTGTACAATGGATAATGAAAATATTGTACATGGATTTGTTGATAATAAGAAATACTTTTCAACCAGTATTATTAAATTTAAGAAATAATCTTCCTCTTTCATGTTCTTTTTTTAGGAGATTATTTATTTTTTCATTTAGGAAGTTCAAATGTTATCTTTTTTACTACTAGAAATAGTAAATTATAAACGAGAGTATTTACTAATATAATAATATTGTTCTAATAACAAGTTATTTTTCACATGCTCCAATAGTGTAGTCCGGCCAATCATTCGGGCCTCTCGAGCCTGAGACTCGGGTTCGAATCCCGATTGGAGCATTTAATTATTCTAAAAATTATTATACTATTTTTATGAAAGCTTATTTAATTTAATTATTTATTTTAAAAAAAGTTAGGTGATTAATAAGAGGTTTAAATTATTCCTCTTAGTATTTATAAAATCCTTCTCCGGCATTAACTCCAGTTTTACCAGCATCTATTTTTTCTTTGAGTTTTGCTGCTATTTTTCCTTCTGTTGTGTTAATGTCAGATGCTTTCGGATTCATTATTACAATGTTGTAAGCAGTAGTTAATCCTACAACATCAAGAATTCTGAATGGTCCTGATGGTGCACCTGTTGCTAGTACCCATGTTTTATCTATTGTTTCCGGGTCTGCTACATCATTTGCATATAATGCTTCTGCTGCAGAGAGGAATGGTACTAACATAGAGTTTAATATGTATCCTGCTTGTTCTTTCTTTAGTTTTAGTGGAACCATATTGATTGCTTCCGCAAATTCCACTACTTCATCATAATATTTCTGTTCTGTTTTTGGTTGACCCATTATTTCTGCAGTATTGTTTTTCCAGATTTCATTTGCAAAGTGAAGAGCTAAATATTTTTCTGGTCTTCCAGTGAAGTCTGCTAGTTGACTTGGCAGTAATGTTGATGAGTTTGTTGCTATTATTGTTTTTTCGGGGAGGTGTTTTGATAATTCTTCATAGAATGCTTTTTTCTGTTCTGGGTCTTCTGCGATTGCTTCTATTACTAAATCAGCATTTTTTCCAGCTTCTTCGTAGCTTGTTGTGAGTGTTAGGTTTTCATAGCCTGATTCTACTTTGTTTTTTAATTCATCTATTTCGTCGTCTGTTAGATTTTGTTTATCTGTGAATCCTCTACAGTATGCTTGAGGGTTTGTTTTCATTGCTTCTAGTGTTTTGAGGTATATGTTTTTTAGTCTGTCGATTTTTGGCTGTGCTCTTTCTATTGATCCTTCGCTTCTTAGCCATATTGTTACATTAAATCCGCTAAATGCTGTTTGAAATGCTATTTGACTACCGAGTACTCCTCCACCGGCTACTACTACGTTTTTTATATTCATATTATGCCTCCATTATAAATGTCATGTCCGTGTTTTTTTTTGAATATTTATTATTTTATTAAGATTATTATATATATTTATCATGAATAATTATGATAATTAATTTTATCTGTTCATGTAATTATCTAATGTTTTACAAAGATTAATCCAGCTAAAATGTTCATATATTGTTTTCTGAATTTTTTCAGGATTTTCTTTTATTTTATTCCAATTTTTAATAGTGTTTTTCAGTGTATTTTCTAATTGTTCTTTGTCATGTTCTATTATTTTTCCGTATCCTGTTTTTTCTATTATATCCTGTGATCCTCCTACATTTGTTGATATAATATAGTTTCCATGATATGCTGCTTCTAATGTGGATATTCCAAAGCTTTCCTTACTAGAAGTACAGCAATATATACTTGATTTAGCATATTCATTTGCAAGCACATGTTTATCTGAAATATATCCCTTAAGTATGATTTTATCCTTTAATTCAGGATTATTGTTATAGAAATTATCTATAAAATCAGTCATATCCTCTTTTACTTCACCAATTAACACTACTTTCCAATCATTTAATTCAATATTACAAATAGCATTTAATAACAAGTCTATTGACTTATTTTTCTTTTCAATAGAACCAACATATAATATTGTTTTATTCTTATTATTTACATCAACATCAGTTTTAAGAACCCCATTTGGCAGATAAAGTAGTTTATTATTATCAATTAGATTACTACTTTCTAAAACATGATAATTCCTAATAGTTTCAATACTAACAACATCTATAAACTTAAACAAGATTTTAACTAATAATCTACGTACACCTGGCTTGAAACCTTCACGTTTAACTAGAAAATCAATAAAATCATTATTAGCATCTAATTTTAGGTGTATGGTGCCCTTTTTGTTATGAAGTTTATATGTAAATACATACCATGGCAGAAGATTATATCTAAGATGATAGAATTCAATAAAATCAATATCACCTGCATTAGATCTGATATATCTAGTAACATCCCGTCTCTCATTTCCTGTATTTTCCAGATAATTGATTTCCAGGTTATCACTATTTAAAATATTCTCCATGTAGGTGTAGTTGTCATTATCATATGTTGTGATAATAGAATCATATTTCTCTGACAGCACATAGGGAATCATTCCAACATCTTTAGTTAGAATATAATTATATAATCCCGGAAATATACAGTTAAATTTCTTCAATTTAATTAAAACTCCTATTTATTCTTTGTAACAAAGTATTTCAACTTATTTTTTAATGTTATGTTAATTATTTTTCACCTAAAATAATCAGCGTTTAAAGTCGTCAAGTAATTTAAAATCAGCTTCTATAATTTCTTCATAGTCCTTATGCATTATAATTTCCACTTCATTTATTCCTTTATTTGTTTTCATATCTTGAAATCTATAATGGTATGAGTCCTAAGTTGACATATTAATTACAAAAATTAATTGTTTTATATTGATATTATATTAATCAAATAAATTATATATAATATATAACTAATATGCTATGGAGTAATAAAACATGTCTAATAATAAAAATTCAGGGGATAATTCAAAAGAGGATATTATTCAAAAAGGTAAATATGCTTTAATATTCATGGGTGGAGTAGCTGTAGGATTAGGACTAAAAAAAGTTGTTGATTCTCCAGAATTCCAAAATATTAAAGATAATGCAGCAGAGATGATAAATGATTATTTTAATCCTCAAGTAGAATACGTGAATGTAGATGATAATGACATTGTAGCTGATGAATCAGCATCTCAGAATCAAACAGAATAATTAGAGGGATTATTATTAATAATGGGAGAGTATCTATAGTACTGCTTAATTGGAATGGTGAAGAGGATACTGTAGAATGTTTAGAATCATTAAAAAGAATAGATTATTCTGATTATGATATTTATTTAGTAGATAATGATTCAAAAGAAAATTCTGTTAATTATATAAAAAATTACCTTGAACATGATGATTATTATTCATTTGATATCAAAACTAAAAATGATTTAGATAATTATTATAAACCAGCAGATATTGATGTTTTATTTATATTGAATGATGAAAACAGTGGATTTGCTGGTGGTAATAATGTTGCTCTTAATTATATTTCAGAAAAGAAGATTTCTGATTATATAGTATTATTAAATAATGATACAATAGTATCTAACGATTTTATTAATGGATTGCTTGATAAATTTAATGAATCTGATGATACAGGATTTGTTGGAATTAATCATTATTACTATGATAATAGAACTACTTTACAAACTGTTGGTGGAGGTAAAGTTGATCTTGTTCATGGTGAGGCAATGGCTATTACTAGTAAGGGTACTGTGCATGATTTTGATTTTATAACTGGTTCTTGCATATTAATGTCCCTGAATATTTTATTAGATGTTGGTCTAATGAGTGAGGATTTCTTCATGTATTGGGAGGATGTAGACTGGTCTACTATTGCACGTGAACATGGATATAAATTACGCGTATCAGACTATGGATATATATTTCACAAGGAAGGAGCATCAATAAAATCATTATCACGAATATATTACCATACACGTAATAGAATATTCTATATGAAACGTCATACTACTGGTTTAAAGTACTATAAATTCATTATATACATAATTCTATACGTACTAAAAGAATCTGTTACAAACATGACAAAAAATAGTAGCTATTCAAAAACACTATTAAAAGGGCTAAAAGATGGATTATTAAAAAATTAATAATCTAAAAATATATAAAATGATTTATAAAATAATAACTATTACACCAACCACAATTAATATGGATAAAAAGAGGATTGAAACATGACAGACAGAAAATTAAAGATTGCAGTTTTTCATAATCTACCATCTGGGGGAGCAAAAAGGTCACTATACACCTATATAGATTATCTAACACAACAAGGACACACAGTAGATGTATATATACCAAGAACAGCAAATGAAGATTACCTACCATTAGCACCTATAGCCAGCAACATGATAGAATATGATGTTCGTCCAAGTTTTATCAGAGAAAAAATCTATTCAATATTCAGTTATGTACCAGCAATAATCAAAAGAGTATCCGTAAATAATGTAATGAAAACAGAAAAACAAATAGCAGAGGACATCAATAACTCAGATTATGATATTGTTTACTGTGAACAAGACCAATACACGATGACACCAGTAATACTAAAATATCTAAAAAAACCAACAGTATACTACTGTCAACAGCCTATCAGAAAAGACAGAATACTAAAAGTTGTCAATGACCAAAAAGAAAAAGTAGGCATATTCAATAATCCAATAATCAAACCATTTGCACAATACTTTGTAAACTACATAGAATCCGGGGATTATGATAGGGACATGGCCTTTGCACAATATGGAGAAAATCTACTTGCAAATTCCTACTTCAGCCATGAATCAATACTCAAACAATATGGTAAAAACTCCTACGTATCCTATATTGGTGTGGATACAACAATGTTTAAGCCATTAAACCTTGAACGTGACAATTTCGTATTATCCGTGGGTACATGTATACCACCAAAAGGATTTGATTTTCTAATAAAATCAATAGCACACATACCAAAAGATAAAAGACCAGAATTAGTTGTTGTTGGAAATAGTAGTGATGAAGGATGGGTGAACTTCCTAAAAGAATTAGCAAGAAATAAAGATGTAGAATTAGATATTCTTACAATGATATCTGATGAAGATCTTATAAGATTATACAATAAAGCTAAACTAGTAGTATACGCACCTTACCTTGAACCATTCGGTTATGTTCCATTAGAAGCAATGGCCTGTGGAACACCAGTAGTAGGTGTTAAAGAAGGTGGAGTTAGAGAATCAGTAAAACATAAAATAACAGGATTATTAGCTCCAAGAGATGAAAAATTATTTGCAGAAGCAATAGTTAAATTATCAGAAGACAAAGAATTATGGAATAAATGTTCAGTAAATGGAGTTAAATATGTACATTCATTCTGGACACTAGAACATGCAGGAGAGAGATTATTAAATCACCTGTACCGAGTACTTGAAAAAGAAAAAGATGATTAAAAATGACTAAGTCGACAAAGCCCTTGGTATCAATAATTTTACTAAATTGGAATGGTTATAAGGATACATTAGAAGCACTAGAATCATTATATCAAATTAATTATCCAAATTATAATGTTATAGTGGTAGATAATCATTCAACTAACGATTCCATAGATAAAATAGAGCAATATGCTAAGGGTAATATTAAATTTGAAACAGAATATACAATGTTTCATGAAGAAAATAAGCCAATTGAATTGATAGAATTAGCAGAAGATGAATTAGACCATGCTGTTGATTATACCTCAACAGAAGATCAAAAAAAATTATTACTCATTAAGAACTTTGAAAACTATGGTTTTGCAAAGGGTAATAACATAGCAATGGATTACACACTAAAATACGATAAACCCGATTATGTGTTACTATTGAATAATGATACAATAGTAGACCCTGATTTTCTTATTAACATGATTGATGTAGCACTAACAGATGATAATATAGGTATTGTAGGTCCTAAATTCTATTATTATGAATATAATCAATCACACAATAATGTATGGTGTATAGGAAATGTAGTAGATTTAAAACATTATCCGGGCCATCATAGTATAATGGAAGAAGATAGTTATGATTTATCAAAGAATGTGATAGATTGTGATTGGGTTTCTGGTGCAGGTTTGTTAATTAAAAGCGAAGCAATACCTGAAGGTTATTTAGACACTAGTTTCTTCTTCGGATGTGAAGATGTTGATTTAGCAGTCACCGTAAGAAAGGAAGGCTATCGCATAGTATCTGTTATGGATTCTATCATATGGCATAAAGTTGGAATGTCTAGACATAAAAGTTCTACATTTCATACAGAATATAATCATGTGAAAACTAACCTACAATTTATTAAAAAATATAATAAAAATTATTATAAGGATTTACCAAGATATATCGGTCAGATATTTAAATTGTATGTCAGGGCGATTATTAATAAATTCTAATAACTCTTCTTTTCATTCATTCTCTTTTTAGTAGACGTAAATTGCTTTAAAAATCTATTTTTTAGGATATAATTTTAATAGTATTGTTGAATAAAAATAGTATTACATACTTCATATGGAGTCATGTTAATTATTTTACAATAAAATAAATTATCTTTGAAATGAATATAATAGATAATTTTAATAGGAGTTGTTAAGATTAAGAAAGTACTTATCTTAGTACTACTGACAATAGTATTAATAGGTATATCTGCAGTATCTGCAGAGGATAATAATCAAACATCTGCCTTAACAACAGGTAATAGTCAATCATTATCTTCAAGTACAGCGGATACTCAGAGTATATCATCAAATATAGCTGCAGAACCGGATAATCATGTGAGCTCACAGTCAAATTCTACAGTAACTAAGAAAAATACTTCAAGTATTCAAAAAACAACGAATAAATCAGTAAAACAATCAACACGAACTACATCCACTAAACACACTTCAACAATTACAGTGACAAACAAAACAATAAAATACGGTAATAGTGTGACTTTAGTAGCAACCGTTGCTGATAAAACATTGAATAGTTATGCTAAAAGTGGAAAAGTAGTATTTAAGGTAAATGGTAAAACAGTTGGTTCTACAACAGTATCCAATGGAAAAGCTTACTATACTTACAACTCAAAATCATTAAGTGTTAAAACATATACCATATCTGCAGTATATGGTGGTAATTCCACAATAACAAGTAGTAGAAATACAGGTTATCTTAAAGTAATAAAACAAGCATCTTCGATGAGTGTAAGTAATAAATCTGTTAATGCTGGATCATCAGTACAACTAGTAGCTACAATCGTCAATAGCCAAACTAATGCTTATATTACTGGTGGAAAAGTAGCATTTAAGATTAATGGTAAAACAGTAGGTTATGGAACTGTAAGTAATGGTAAAGCATATTATACATACAGTACTAAATCATTGGGTGCAAAATCATATAAAATAACTGCAACATATTCAGGTAATAATAAATATCAATCAACAACTGGCTCAGGGACATTAAAGGTTACTTCTGTCTCTTTCACATACTCACAGGTTAAAAATGCTGCAGTATATGTTAGAAATCAACTAGAATCTAACCATATGATTAAAACAGTAACGGTAGGAAGTACTACAATGGGAATTGAAGATTTCTTACCAATAATGATAAATATGGTTAATAATGTTAAAAACAAGAAAAGCTCAAGTAAGGTTGCATACCAGAATTATAATTCAATATCATCACAGACTGATACAATGTCTACAACAACATTGTATTTATCACAGATGATAACTGTAGGAAATTCAGTGTTAACATTTTATAAAAATAATAATCGTCCGCCTACATATGTCACAGTAAATGGAAAGAAATTTGGATATTATAATATTATTTACTCTTATAGTAAGATATTAGATGTATCTACGACTTCATACTTGCCTGCAACAACAAAGGTATATAATTGGAATTCAATACATCCAACAGTTGTAACGGCTAGAGCAATATATATTTCATCAGATAATATATATTCAAACACTAAGGATAAGGCATTTGTAAAGCAGATAAAATCATTACTTGAAGCTAAAGGATTTAAAGTATATACTTTAGGCATTGGTCCGAATACACATAATACTGCAATATGGTCTGGTTCATTACCAGATAATGCAGTTCAATTATCATTATTTGGTGGAGCTGATGCTGGAGTAATATATGATGTATGTACAAGAAGCTATATGAGAACAAAAGCTAATCGGTTAGTCTTCTTTGCATTCAATGCTAATACTGCTAAAAATATTACTGGATTAAGTTGGCTTGAAAGAGCACACGATGATAACTATAGTCCAAGTAGTTTTAAAGGTATAGCAAATCCGGATACATATCTTAAAAACCATGGATACGACTATATGTATTATACTAGTGCGTCACAAATAGTAACTGCATTAATAAAATACATTAGTTAAAACTCAAGAAAAAGTATTTTTCATTTTTTCTTCTTTTTTTTATAAAAATAGTTAATTATTAGGAATTTAATCCTAATTTTATAAAATATAATTATTTATTTATTACAGATTCTATTGTTTCAGTAAATGCATTGACCATGTTAGAATACTGAAACTTATTTTCAATAATTATTCTAGAATTCTTACCCATTATTTCCTCTGTAGTGTCATCACTAATAATTTGATACATTGCTGAATATAATTCATCACTATTTCTTTCTGGAACAATAAATCCATTATCTTTTATCATATCCGGGGCTGCTCCAACAGCAGTTGTAGCAATTACTGGATTACCATAATACATTGCTTCATTTAATACGAAAACCCATGGATCACCCATACCCTCATTAATAGAAGGTATAACAACAAGATTGCTCTGTTGATAATAACTCTTCAATTGGTTATTATCTATTTTACCAGTAAATGTAACATTATCTATGTTATTATCACGCACATATTCTTTTAAAGTATCTTCTTCTGGGCCAGAACCAATAATAATTAATTCAATATTATTTATTTGTCTTTTTAATTTAGAATATGCCTTAATTAGATAATCTACACCTTTACGTGGAATAAGACGTCCAACATATAATATTTTTTTATTATCATGACTTCTTTTAATGTTCTCATCATATCCAGAAATATTACTTACATTAGGCATTATATGAATATTATCTGATAATACACCGAGTTTGGTGAAGTATTCTTTATGAAGTGTTCCAGGTACAAGTATAGCGTCGGAGTGGGTTGTTATATACTTTATAACACGATTTAATATCTTTTCTTTGAAAGTGTTTTCTCTTTCCCAATCCCAATCTTCACGCCATATTATGAATGGTTTATTTTTTATCCGGGTCATCAGATGTAACATAATTGTTTCAATAAGTTCCTGAGCAGTGTCCCAGCTTCCTCCAACTACTACATCATAATTTCCTCCTGCTTTTTTAAAAAGTCCCTTACAAAATCCATGAGTATTAGGTAGTATGGTATAATTCACACCTTCAAGACCTTCTATTTCATTGTTTATATTGTTGTCATAGATGTCTTTTATAACATTAATGTGTGTGAACACCAAATCTAAATCATAGATTTCGGATACTTTCTTGAAGAAAGGTAGCCTGTACCACATCGCTGTATTATGCGTAAATAGTATTTTTGTCTTGTGTGACATAGTTAATATCTCCATTTATGGTATTACTCGTTTATATATCTGTGAATCTCCATTATCATATATTTTACTTGACTTTACAAGTCCTTCATCAATTGGTATGTATTCTCCATTACCATAGAGGAATGTTGAATGTTTAATATTATGATCTCGCAGGAACAGGTAACTACCTGGCTGCATATCCGACATATTCTTAGGATTTGTTGTTCTAATATCATTAAGCCAGTATAATAGTATATTACTAAATGCATCAGAGAATACTGTGTCATTGTCATTCACCCGGTAATCTCTAAACCATGCTACTCCTGCATATTCACCTTGACTAAATATTGGAGCATCAATTGAGCTATCTAATGGTAGTGTAGAGCTTTGTCCTAATTCTAAATCTATTAAACCAGTGTTCAATATGAAGAATACTACCATAAATAATCCTATGACTTTAAATATGTTTTTATTCCTTTGTTCTAAGCTCATTGATTTAATGAATCCTATTGCAGAGTTACATATGTAATATAATCCTATTACACAGAATGGTGCAAGAACCACAAATGTTACCTCATAAATTCTCTGTAGACTAAGCTGACCTCTGAATGATGGTATGAATAATCCACATGCAAGTATAACCATGTTAAATACTGCAAATGCATTATATTCTCTTGTGAAATGATAATACTTAGGTTTTATAAGATTCATTACAAATCCTACAATAATGAAGTATACTGATAAGAGAATTACTCTCTGAGCATTAATGCTAACAATATTCATGAATCTGAATGGCCACCAAATATGAAGAATCACAAGCACAGTGATTAATACAATTATGCCCTGTTTTCTTCTAAGACTCATATTAGTTAATTTAACAATGCTATCATGTATTCTAGGATATGATGTTATATCCTCTGGGTCAATATCCTTGGATATTTTCTTAAATATTTTATATCCAACAACTGCTATTATGATAACTAACCCAATACCTGCTAATAGAAGCATAGGATGGACAGCACCTGAGACGGTTAATGTTTTAACATTACCACTAACTATCTTTAAAGCATCAAATAAAGAAGCTATTGGCTTACTGTCTGCGGTAAGAGAATAATACACTATGATAAATCCAATGAAAAACAATGACAAGGGTAAACTTATTGTCTGATCCTTTGTTTTGAAATATTTACCAAAGTATTTACGTTGAGCTCCACATTTAATCAAGATAGTGTTTAGTATATTACCAAAACTGCTATGTAGTAATGTTAATGTTATGATAGTAGTAAGTAACATGAACATGAATAGGTATGTAATACTGTAATGTGATAGAATCAATCCAACACCAAACAAGAGGTATAATAGTTTACGCTTGTTTTGTGGAATTTGTCTATCTATCATCAGCCATACTAGAAGCACAAGGAATATTTCAGCGATTTGCTGACGTGCCATTTGCACCATCCAACCATATGAAAACCCATTGTAGGCTATGAAGAAGAATGCTGCGAGGAATGCCACTTTACTTCCTGTGTGTTTTGCAAATATCTTATATAATCCCATACTTATTAATGAGAATAGAAATGGATAAATGAATTTTAAAATCCATGTTAACGTCATTCCAGATAATTTATTATATATAGGAGCATACATCACAACACTTAACATAGCATTATAGGCGTGTGGCCATGTATAATCCCATATACCATTCTTTATAACATATGTAGCAAACTGGTACTCGAAGAATATGTCATATCCCCATATATGGTTAGATATTAAAACACTATAATATAATAAAGATATTGCAATACTGAAGATTGCTAAATGATAATATTCCTTTTTCAAGTAACCCCAAGCCATAGCTAAAACTACAACACATATACAAAGTAATAATAATATTTGAATGCTATTATTATCATAGTACTGGTAAGTATATGCACCTATAATAGCAATTAAGGGTAACAGACAAATACAAAGGAATTGATTTGATGTTAATAATTCAAAACTTAACTTTGAACTACTTTCATGATAATAATCCCTATCAGTAAAGTATGATATCACTAGCAATACCATGTTATATATTGTGAATGTTACCAGTAATGGTATAGTCTCTATTGGATGAGCTATTCCAAACCAAGGATATACCTGATTCATGAATAAACCAATTAACATCACAGATATTATACTCAAACCAACACTAAGCAGAGTAGTAAAAGTGTTTCCAAGATCATGTAGCTTAAGGTCTCTTAAAATTATTATACCTGGTATGAATCCTATGTATAATAATGTTATAATATCATTAAAGATAGGTATATGAATACTATTATTGGCAGCTATACCTACAATCCACATTAAAACCTGGACTAATATAATTACAGCCGCAAATTCATTAAATTTCCAGTCATTTAATGTAAACATGTTTCGAACTTTCATAATATTCATGTCCTTAATAATTTTTTATATTCTTCAATCATTCTGTCTGTCATTATCTTCATAGAATTTTCTGGTAATGTTGAAGCAGCATTATCCTCTAATCGTCTGAGTAATACATTATTATTAATTATAGTCAATATTTTATCTTTTAAATCTGCACTGTTTCCTGGTTCAAATAATAATCCATTATAGTTATCTATGATAAGCTCGGGTATTCCTCCAATGTCACTGCCAATAACAGGGGTTCCTGTACTAAAACTTTCATAAATGACAAGTGGTGAGTTATCATAACATATTGATGGAATGATAACAATATTAGAAGAATCATAATACTCTGTTATGGAATTGTTATCTACAAAGCCATGGAATATGATTCTTTTATCATTCTGTGCTCTTTGTTTGAACTCTTCCTCATCATAACCTTTACCTATGATGTGTAATCTGATATTTGAATTAGGTATCTCTTTAAATGCATTAATTAAGGTATGTACACCTTTATGTTTTCCAAGTGTACCAATATATGTTATATCTATTATATCATAGGTCTTGGCTGATTTGTGATTAGTATATTCTACACCTAAAGGTATTTTTACACAGCGTGTATTGTTAAAGAATTGATTTTCTTTAAATTTTTCTATCATGAAGTGTGATGGAGATATTAATAAATCCACATTGTCTGATAATAGTTTACGTTGTTTATCAACATACATATCACAGATCAGGTTTCTTTTTTTACATAATGTGTTATTTCCACGTATTAAATTAGCCCTAGGACATATTAATGAGAAATCATGTGATTCAAATACAACAGGAATACCTAAATCCTTTCCAGCTTTGAAACAAGATAAAGATAATCCTTTATAATTGTTAATATGAATAATATCAGTATCTGTATCCTGTAGTATTTTCTCTATCCTGTTTAATGTATCATTGTTCCAAAGGTCATAAATATGCCATAAAGGCTTTTTAATACCACTAACCTCTGTTTGTCTGTATACGGGGTATAATTTTGTAGTATTTATCTGATAAATACGGATATTTTCATGTTTTATGAAGTGTTCTTCATAATCCGGACTAGTGGTAATGACAATAACCTTATGACCCTTTTTAACCATTTCCAGAGCAGTTTTTTCTACAACTATCTCTGCTCCACCCAGTACTGTTGGCGGATATAGATTAGTTATATAGCATATTTTCATAGTAACTCCTCATATAAGCTGTGTATTTCATGGGCAATTTTTTTCCATTCATATTTCTCTTGTACTAGTTTTCTTCCTGCATATCCCATTTTTTCTTGTAATTCTGGATTTGATAGTATTTCTATTATGGCGTCTGTTAGAGCGTCAACATCTTTGGGTGGTACTATTATACCACTATTTGTATTAATAACATCATCTGCAACGCCTACAATATTTGTACTGATAACGGGGGTTTGACATGCTAGGGCTTCCAGTACTACTATTCCGAATCCTTCCTGTAAAGATGATATTGATGGTAATATGAATAATTCAGATGTTGCATAGTAATTTATTACTTCCTCATCTTCTAGAAATCCTTTAAACTCGACATTATCTTTTAATCCCATTTCTTCTACTTTTTCCTGATAATATTCAAGTAGTTCTCCTTTTCCTCCTACTATGAGTTTAATATCGGGTATTGTTACTTTTACGTTAACTAATGCTCTTAGAAGGTAGTCTAATCCTTTATATTTATGGAATTTGTCTAATACGCTTAGGAAGAATATTTGGTGTTTTTGACGTTTAGTATTCTGAGGTTTGAATAGTACTGTATCTACTCCGTTAGGTATTGTTACTATCTTATCCTTATAGTTTTGTAGATGTGGTGATTGTATGTAGTCATCTTGTGTAATTATTATCTTGTCTGCCTTGTTCAATAGGAATTTTAGTGCTGTTTTGTTGTATATATTTGCTATTGTGTTAGCTACTCCTGTTCCTATTATGTCATTATGATATGTTACTACAAGTGGCTTGTTTTTTATTCGGGTTATGATGTTACTCCAATCACTACTCCAAGGTGTGGGTATATGTGTATGAATAATGTCAAAGTCTTCATTGTAAAGAACATTTGGAAGTGATAACGTTATGTTTGTATTAGCAATTTTTCCAGAATATTTAAGACGTATAATATTTATGTCATTATACTGTTCTTTAGATACATTATTTGGTTCATTTGCACAAATAACTGTAACATCACAATCATCATACTTCACCAATTCTTTGGAAATATAATAAACATACTGCTCCACCCCACCAATAAAGGGATAAAAACGTACGGGGGTTTGTAAAACTTTCAATGTGTAACCTCTCCTAAAAGTAATAAATTAAAAAGAATAACTATACACTAATTATTCATATTCCATGAATTTAGATTTAATATAATATATAAGCTTAATTACTTAATAGATTTATCCTTAATTATAAAAAAAATAGTAGAAATATCTAATAAAAAATAGATAAATGATATAAATAAGAGAATCATGTCTTATTAACAATATCATAGTAATAATTTTCAGTTAAACTAGTTATATGATTCCAATCATACTTTTTAGCAAATTCTCTACATTTATTTCGCATTTGATGAGGAATACCCTCAGAAATACATTGATTAATAATCTTTGCGAGATTTTCACAGTTATCATTAATGACCCATCCATTTTGATGAACCACTAAATCCTTAGAAGCATTCATAGGAGCATTCACTGTAACAACAGGAACACCACAAGCATTAGCTTCAATAACAACTATTCCAAAACCTTCTCTAAGTGATGGTAAAACAAACAGAGATGAACTTTTCAAAGTCTTATATAAATCTCGCTGATCCTCATAAAAGCCTTTGAAGAAAACATTATTTTCAAGATTTAAATCTGACACTTGTTTTCTAAGAGCATCCTCTGATGGTCCCTCACCAACAATAAAACATTTAACATAAGGATGTTTCTTTCTAACTATATCAATAGAATCAATGAGAAGATCCACATGTTTCTCAGGTATCAATCTACCCGCATATAATACATCACAATAAGTATCACTAGGATCAATGTAGACAATATCCTTAATATTCACACCATTTGGAATAATACAAGCGTTAGAAGGATTACTGTTCTGTATCATGTTATCATATGTTAATTCTGATACACATATAACATTATCAGTTAAGTGAAGAAGTCCTTTCTCAACAATCTTTCCAATGAATCCCTTTTTACCCAGGTACTCATACCAATAATCATTCCATATTTCATGTAATGTGATAACAAGATTTGTTTCATTAATAAATGTTTTAATTTTACTGGTATAACATGAAAAATATGGAAAACCCTGACAATCAACTATATCAAAATCATCAAAGTTAGCACTTAATACACGTCTAGCAAAATATAATGCCTCTCTAACAGACCTAGTATTATTATCAGTGTATAAATCCATTGGTTTTCCCAAACTATGGTATGTTATTCCCTTATATTTTATAACTTCTTGTCCTGCATATTCCTTGGTATTCATCCAATAGCCTAGAGAAAAAATATGAACGTCATGTCCTCGAACCACAAGACGAGTTCCAATTTCATAAATTCTACGTTCTGCTCCTCCAGTAACCCATGGATAGGCAGTATCATATATTAATGCTATTTTCATCGATAAGCTCCTGAAAGTATATATTTAATAAGATTCTTTATAAAAAAATTAGGTGGTAAGTAAAGGTGTTTATTATGTTAATTTTTGCCAAATTTACGGGTTAACATGTATTTAACATGTCTCCATCCATCATCAAATGAACTGAGTTTGGCTTCTCCACCACCACGCTTTTTATAACGTATAGGTACTTCTTTTATATGCAAACCTTTTTCACTAGCTTCAATAACCATTTCTATAGCAAATTCCATTCCGGGTGCTTTTAAGTCCATTTTATCTAATGCTTCTCTTGTAAAAGCTCGCATTCCACAATGAGTATCCGAGTAATCTGAGTGGAATAATATATTTAACATCTTGGTTAATAATGGATTTCCAATGTACTGGTGTAATGCAGGCATAGCACCATCCTCAATAGTACCATCAAATCGTGAACCAATAACAAAATCACAGTTATCATCAACAAGATAATTTATGAAATCCATTGACTGCTCTAAAGGATATGTTCCATCAGCATCACCCATTATTATAATATCACCTGTAGCTTCCTTGAAACCACGTAGGTATGCATTACCATATCCTCTTTTCTCTTCTAAAAATACTGTTGCACCAGCATCGCTTGCTTCTTGAGCTGTATTATCTGTAGAATTATTGTTAACCACTATTATTTCAACAGTATATCCTGCTTCTTCTATTTCTTTAACAGGAATACTTCGTATAGTTTTTCCTACAACTCCCTCTTCATTTAAAGCTGGTATTACAAATGAAACTTTCATATTTCGACAATCCTTAACTAGTTACCCCTATGAATTAATGTTATATTAATTCTAAAAAAATACGTATATATTATATTATTTATGTTTTTATTAATATATAATTAGAATGTTTTTAATTATTTTAAGTTATATTACTATTTCATCAATTATCTTTTCTATTTTATGTGTTGCCCTCTTCCATGAATAATTTTTTTCAACAAATAATCGGGCATTATCTGAAATCCTATTTCTAAGCTTATCATTGTGGATTAATACTATAACAGAATCTTTAAAGGTAATTGCATCATCGGCTAATATAAATTCTTTTCCGTCTGTAGCATCTATTCCACTTATACCTCTTGTTGTTGATACAACTGGTAAATTCATGCTCATAGCTTCAAGAATTTTATTTTTTATTCCAGTACCTGAAACCATCGGTGTTATAAATATTGTGCCCTGTTTCAAGTATGTTCTAACATCTTCAACAGAACCTGTCACAGTTATATGTGAATCCTTTTCTAAACTTTTAATATAAGTAGAAGGGTTACGTCCAACAATATAAAAGGGAATAGTTTCCTTTTCTAGAATTAATGGATAAATTTCATTAATAAAATACGTTACAGCATCATTATTTGGTGGTGTACTCATATCTCCAAGAAATACTAATTTTTTTTCTGATTGAGCTTCACTATTTTTAAAATAATTTGTGTCTACACCATTAGCAACGACTTCAATTGGCGTATGAATATATTTTTCCAATAATTCCTTGTCTTTTTCATTAACAACTATACATGAATCAAAACAATTGTATGTTTTTTCATATCTATGAATCTTAAAGTAGTTTAAATACCAATAAATCTTAGAGTAGATGCCTTTTGCTTTCTGATACATATTATAATTATAATTACTAACAGCGTCAAATGCATACACTATTTTAGGAATATTCACACGTTTAACATAGAATGCCATAGGCATATCTGTAATTATAACATCATATGATTCATTTAAAGTATTTTTTATCAATTTACTCATGTTTTCATGATAATAGTAGTTCATAAAGCTACGTGTATGTAAGTTATCTAATGATATCATGTTTTTAAGAGTATATATGAATTGATCTTTAACTGATAAATATTCTGGAATTGCAATTGTATCATAATCACTAAGATATTCTTCAAGTTCGTTAATATTGTATTTACCTGAATCAAAGGATATTAAATGGATATCATAATCTTTTTCCATGTTTCTTATCAGATGATAGAAAGGTAATGTTGCTCCTACAGTCATGGAAGGTATATCATGACAGATTAATAGTATTTTTTTCATTGTCTTTTTCCTATTACTTTTTCATATACTGATATTATTTTATCTGAAACAGTACTCCATTGTAGATTAGATTTAATATATTCCTGACCTTTTCTAATCTCTGTGGACGTGGTTTCTTTATCTTCAAGAGACTCTATCATGGCAGTCTTTAACTGTTCAATATTACCATATTCAATGATTTTACCTGCACCTATTTTTTCTATTAATTCTCCCGATTCAGGTGTTACAATTACAGGGGTGTCTGATAGTAATGCTTCAAATACTGTTATTGACACGCCACCCATATATTTGACAGGATTTACAAATACTTCAGCATCATGATATATGCTTATTTTATCCTCTTCTTTTATAAATCCAGTAAATATGACCCTGTTTTCTAATTTTTTATCATTTATTATTTTATCTAGTACTGTTTTATAATTAGTTATTTTTCCAGCTATTACTAGTTTATATTCTGAATATTTCTCAGGTAATAATGAAAATGCTTCTATTAAATGATTTATTCCTTTTAATCCATCCATTCTTCCAAGATACAGAATGTAGGGTGCATTAATATGTTTGTTTCTGAAGGTTCCCTGTGGTGGTAGTTGATTATATTCTTCAATATTCATTCCATTATATATTAATTCTATATCTTTTGCATGCATCTGTTTATCATAATATGCTTCTTCTTCAGATACTGCTATAACACTACTAGCGTTTTGCATTATCTTGTTTCCATATAATTTATCATATACATTCTTGATGAATGATTTGCTAATGTGTTTCGGTGTTGAAGCATGTGGCTGTAATACATAGGGGATGTTATACTTCTCTGCGTACTTAATTACTATATTATTCTGGTATGATCTGAGTTCATGGAGATGTATTACATCATACTCCTCAATATTTTCCTTAAGCCATGATTTGATTTTTGGAGAGTAAATAAATAATGCTAAGTTAAATACGTATGGTAATGGTACCATTGTAAGGTTTGGTATTTTATCAGTATCTTCCTTATTATAGTCCATGGTTGTGGTTAGTATGGTTACAGTATGTCCTTTTTTAATCAGTTGCTTTGTTAAATTATAACATACATTTACATCGCCACCTCTTGTAAATGAGAAGTAGGGAATAACTTGTAATATGTTCATGTAATATCACTCAAAAAATGGTTAAAAATGAGGAGTTTAATGTTATATGTCTTTTAATAGAATATCCAAGACTATGTCTTCAAGTATACCCTCAAATTGTAATGTAAGATTACGCCAATCATTACTTTTTACAAAGTTGTATCCTGCAGATCCTACGTTTATTATTTCGCGTTTGTTTGTGAATTTTTGTTGTACTATTTTAAGTACTTCTTCGGGTGTATTAATGTAGACTATTCCATTTCTTTCTCCAAATTCTGCTACTAATCCTGGAAGTCTTGTTGCTATAACTGGTTTTTTCATCGCCATGTATTCATAGATTTTTATTGGTACAATATCCTGCATTATTTCCTCATCTTTATATGCCGGTAATATACAGATGTCACTTGCTCCTATTAAATCAGGCATTAACTTGTATTTTTGCCTTCCAGTTAATATCATCTGGTCTTCTAATTTATATTTCCTCTGGATTAGTTCTAGTGCTTCGAGTGCGTCTCCATCACCAGTTATCATTATTTTTATATTAGGATACTTTTCCTTGTTTTTTCCTAGTTCCAGTGCTAATTCTTTAAGTCCTGCAAAGTTGTATAGGAATCCCATGAAGAATAATACTATATCATTGTTTTTAATGTTATAGAATTGACGTATTTTGTATCCATTATGTTTTTTGTAGTTGAATTGGTTTAAGTTAATTCCTGCTCCAATGATACTCATTTTATGTGGATTAGCACCTAATTCCACTGCTGTTTCATTGAGTTTTCTATTTATTGTTAGCACGTATGATGATCTTTTTATAGTATTCTTTGTTATACGTTTACCCAGTCCTCTGAAATGTTTTTCTGGAATTAATTTATATAATACATCTATGAAATAGTATACAAATGGAATATTTGCTTTTTTAGCTTCTTTTGCAGCTATATTTGCGTTTAATATTCCGAATCCTACTATAACATCTGGTTCAAATTCCTTAATTTGGCGTTTTATTTCTTTTCTGTGATAATATAGTACTGAAAAATAATTTAGTACAGGTAATTTAATTAATGGTGGTCTAATTACAGTAACGTTATCTGTGTTATATATTTTCTTGTAATGTTCGAAAACTTGTCTTGGGCTTTTATATTTATATTCAGAATCTTTTTTATCAAGTTTCCAATCTACTTCATAGTCTATTACACGAATAGTATGTCCTCTTAGACCTAGTAATTCCATTAAGTGGTGTTGTTGATGAGGATTTCTTTTAATCCAGTCAGATTCCTGCACTACTAATATTTTCATTTTTCATCACCATTTCGTTGTGGAATTATTATTATATTTTTTCTTCAAATAAATTTTTTGATATTAAAAAGATAAAAAGGGTGTTTAAGTAGGTGGTTAGAATCTATTTTATTTAATTAGAATTCTGCACTTTTTTGTATATTATCCCAGTTTTCTACAAACCATTCATGTGTATTTTCAAGTCCTTCTTCGAAGGTATGTTGTGGTTTGTAATCTAGAATTCTTTTTGCTTTATCTATTGAAGATAGGAGTTTATTTTTAGCATCCCAATTTCTACGTTCCTTATATTCTACTCCTGCTTCATTACCACATAATTCATTAACTTTATTTGCCATATCAATTACTCTATGGTCTACTCCAGAACCAAGATTTATTGATTCTCCTATTGCTTCTTCAACAACTCCTAATCTTGTTAATCCTTGAAGTATGTCATCTATATATGTCCAGTCACGTGTTTCACTACCATTTCCAGTTATAGGTAGTGCTTGACCGTTCATTGCCCAATACATGAAGTTTGGTATAACATTTCTGTATTTTCCTGGAACTTCTCCTGGTCCAAACACATTGAAAAATCTAGCATTAGCAATTGGTAAATCATATAGGTTATGGAAGTAGTTTGTGTATAATTCTCCTAATAATTTAGTAACCTGGTAAGGTGTGTGTAAACTAATACTAATGTCATGTTCTTCAAACGGCATTTTTGATTCTAATCCATAAACTCCACATCCACTACTAGAGTATACAAATCTTTTTACTCCAGTTAACTGTGCATATTCTAATACTTTTAATATACCTAGCCCATTTACTTTTAAATCTAACTCTGGTTTGTCTACTGAATTTTGGTTAGCAAAGTGTGCTGCTAAATGGAATACATAATCAGGGTTTTGTTTGAATACCCATTTTAATACCTGATCATCACATATATCTCCCTCTATGAATTCTACACAATCTAATTTTGGTATATTCCATGTATATGCTGAGGATAAGTTATCTAATACAATAATTTTCTTAGGATTATATTCTGCAAGCTTTTTTGTTAAATTACTTCCAACACAGCCTGCTCCTCCTGTTATTAATATAGTCTGGTCTTCATATGCACTAGCAACATCAATCATTTTTATCTCCTTATATTATTATATATTTCATGTTAAATTTTTATTAATCTCTATTAAGAATTATATTTCTTTTTAGTTTTATTTAAATTTTAAAATAGTTTTTCCTATATATAAAAATAAAAAAATATTGGAAGTAATAAATTAATTAAACTATTCTCTGACCTATTTTATATAAAATTAATTTATTGATAGGATTATTCAAATAAATAAAAATAGGTACTTCTTCTTTTTTAAGAAGGGAGATTAGGGTATTATCTTTTTATTTAGGACAGTAAACCTAATCAGTATATTTTGTTAGATAGTGTTCCTTGTTTTAGCTACATATATTTGGATTTGCACTACTAAACTTTTCTAGTCATATGAGCATGGTAATTCTATTATCTTCAATAGTTATCTCTGTTATTACTTTTAATGTCTTGTTTAAACATCTTAATAAGAATAAGGTTAATTAAGGCTTATTTCAGAAGTGTTTTGCACATCTGTTCAATTTATATGAAAAAATAAATCTTTATATATCCTAATATGCATATAAGTATTTATGAATGATAAATCTTACTGGGAACAATACTACAAAAAGAATCCTAACCCTGTAGAACCATCTACATTTGCTAGATTTACAAGTGGATTTTTACATCCGGGAAATTCATTAATAGAATTAGGCTGTGGAAATGGTAGGGACAGTGTATTTTTTGCTCAAAATAACTTAAACGTGACAGCTATTGACCAAGTAGAATCAGAAATGGATTATTTAAATCATAAATATAGTTTATATAATCTTGATTTTAAAGCAGATGACTTTACTCGCTTAAATTCTGATAAATCATATGACTATGTATACTCACGATTTACACTACATTCTATTAATGAAGAAGCAGAATCTAGAGTATTAAAATGGATAGGCTCAAATCTTAAAGATCAAGGTTACTTTTTCTTAGAAGTACGTAGTATTAATGATCCCATGTTTCAAAAAGGCGAAAAAATAAGTGATAATGAAAATGTAACAACTCATTATCGTAGATATTTGAATTTAGAAGACACAATCAACAAGATAGAAAAATGTGGATTAAAAATAATCTATCAATTAGAAAGTCAAGGATTGGCAGTATATAAAGATGATGATCCTATGTTAATTAGGATTGTTGCACAAAAATAAATTTATCTAAAATTTTCATTTATATCTTTTAATTTTTGTATTGCTTCCTCAAATCCTTGATTAATCTCTTCTTCATTATTATTAAACTGATTTTTAACAAATCCTGTAGTATTATGGTCTAATGCTATACGAGGAATATGCATATATTCTGGACCATAGATTAGAGGCAGATATTTTTTGTAGTTATTTGGACAAGAGAACTCGTAGTGTTCAAATCTAATTTTTTTAAGTGGGAAAACATATTCTGTTTTATATATTCTATTATGAATATTATTATGTAAACCATCAACAGCATCTGAAATCTGGTTTGTTCTCTCATCACAGAATTTCATTTTATTTCTCTGTACTTCAAGACCTTCCTCAAATGTCCAGTCACCACTTTCTATCTTATTTCTTAGTTCTACTTGTAATTCTGTTTCTAAGTTATTACGTTCTGGTGTAAGTCCTTCATCTTTTATATACTCTTTAGGAAATACATCAAAGTGAACAAATGGTTTTTTATATGCACATTGGAAGAATAGTATAAATGTATTGTTATTTAAAGCATCTAATTCATTAGTATCTTCTAAATTATCGTGTGGTCTTGTTAGTTTAGATATAATTATGTTATCTTTTATACTGTCAAGCTTTTCAATTTCCTGTGGAAATATCTCAACGAATTTATCATAATCCTCGCGTATCATTCCAATATCTATATCATCATCCCATGGAACAAAACCACCATGTCTTACAGCACCAAGTAAAGTTCCATAATCTAGCCAGTATTCTAAATCATACTTATTACAGATATTATCAAATAATTTAAGTAGTTCTAGTGATAATAATTGGATTTGTCTCATCACACCCGTCGCTTTTATATCACAACTAGCAAAAATCATATCTAACATCTTATAATGAGAATCTATTTCCCTAAATTTGTTATTATTGTTGAACCGCTGTACTAATTCAATCATACGTGGATGATTTTTTATGCTTTCTGGTAATATTTGGTATAATTTAGATAATACTGGAACCATATCTTTTTTCTCCTACAATTTTTGTCTAGTATTAATTTTATCTTTTTTAAATTATATAAAGAAAACTTTTTATTAATTAATTATAAAAAAAAATATTATTTCAAAACTCTTATTATTACAAAAAATAATCTGAATATTCTATTTTAAAATAATTTTTAATTTAAATCCATTTTACGTATAAATCGTATAATTTCCTTAACTTATTATAATAACATTTATATTATCTTTAAGATATAACAGTAATCATGATTCCTATAAATTATTATAATACTACAAAGATTAAAATCTATTCTACGAATAAGGGAATAAAAATAGTAGATAGTCCTATAAAAATACAAATACTTAACTTATTAGAGGGAGAAATAAGCGAAGCTGACATAGTAAAAGAAACAGGAAAATCCAAATCAACAATATCTGTACACTTAAAAAATTTGATTGACGAGGGAATAATAAGTTTCAAATCCCATCCACTAGATAGGAGAAGTAAATTATTTTACATCATTGCAGATTACATTGGAGAAATATATCCAGACAAGATAATCTACAAATTACCAGAAACAGAGTCTGACCTCGAATCACAGGATCAATTATACATTGAAATACTCAGACAATTCAAGTCAATCTTATTAATTCATGGATTACAAGTAGAACCTCTAGAAGTAGCAACAGGACAACGTATAGGCGAAAAAATATACAGTACTTTTGATTATGAAACTATAGATGATTTAATAGAATTAGTAAAAAATAAATTTGAACAATTAAATTTAGGAAAAATAAAAATAAGTAGTATTGAACCATCAATAATAATAAAAAATACTGGGTGTCATGAATGTTTCAAACTACAATATAATATTCCAACATGTAACATAACAAAAGGAATACTAAAAGGTATCTTTGAAAAACACTTTGAAAAAGAAGTTCAAGTAGATGAAGTAGAATGTACTTCAAAATATGATGATTGCTGTACTTTCATCATAGACTACTAGTATTTTTTATATTTTTTAATTAGTCTCTGGATTCTAATAGGAACAAATGTAAACCAGTCTCCCATACATGTACGGATTAATTTCTCTTTTTTATACTTTTTTTGTAAATTAGGTAATGTCTTGTAATATGATTCAGACATTGAAGCACCTTTTGAACGATGATCTAATTTTGATGGAATAAGATAAGCATTATAACCTTCATTTTTAATATTATAAACATAATCCACACAATATAAATGCCAATCAGGACACTGCTTTTCATCCAATGGGTATTTATTGAAGATGGTTCTAGGTATGATAAATAAACACTCATCAAGTGTACTGGCAAGCTCGGGTTTATTAATCTTAAACTGTGTTAAATCGACAGGATTAATTCCCTGTCTAATATTTCCCCGAACAAGACTATCAGTAGTTTTACCAGCAACGCCAGCAATACCCATATTATCCAGAGCTTCCAATTGTTTAACAGTATCTTTTATCCACTCCTCTGAGAAATATATATCCTGATGACTAAATACAAAATAATCACCATTAGCCTTACTAGCCCCGTAATTTAAAGCGGAAGCAGCACTTGTAAATAATTGTTCTCTGTTATCTACAAGTACTAGTTCATAATCTTCATCCTGGTTTTCAAGGCTTTTTATTAAGTATTTATCAAGTATTTCCTTATTATTGTACACACATATAATACTAATCATGGATTTCATCGTCCTAGCTTATCTAGTTTCTCATTAACCTTTGCAGGTAGTAATTGTTTTATTATTGAGATATCTTCATCATTAAATGTTCTAAGAAGGAATATCATAGCAAAATATACTATTACTCCAATTATGATGCTGACGAATAGGTCTAAGTTTAGTACATGGATTACAGCTCCCATAACTATACTAGCAATGAGTGGTTTTATGATTATTTCTCTTAATGGTACTGAGTATCCATATTTATGCATTATATAAATATAGAATATAACCATACTTACCTCGTTAAGAACAGTAATCATTGCAGCACCAACACCGCCAAATAACTTAATTAATATGAAGTTTCCTATTGTACTGAATAGTAAACAGATAAATGTAGCTTTCATAGTTTCATGTTGCTTATTTATTGAAGCAATACTAGTACCTAAAATATAACTTAAGAATATTGCAGGTAGTGCCCATATTATTAATTCAAGTATTGGTATAGTGTTCACATAAGCTGGTCCATAGATAAATAATATAATCTTATCTGCAAGTATTGTTGTTCCCATTGCTATAGGTATACTAAGTATTGAAAGATATTTTAATGATTTTTTGTACGTATAATTAAGCATTTCTGGATTGTCAACATAGAATTTTGAGAACAATGGTAGAACTGCAGTTGAGTATACTGTTGGTATAAAGATTAGTGCCTGCATTAAATTGAAAGCAGCAGTATATTCCCCTACAACAGCACTTGTAGTTAACATATTTAATAGAATTGTATTCATTTTAAATGATATTAAAGCGAATATACTTGTTATTGCTAGTGGAAATGCATTATATATTAAATATTTCCAGAATTTAAAGTCTGCCTGGAAGTGTATTAATCCATAATTTTTACTACACATTGCAAAGTCATATATTAAAACTATTACTGTTGATATAAGATATACCATTGCAACTGCTATTACAGACTGTTTTGTAAATACACAAATCATAACACCAATAAACATGGTTACAGCATTGATGATTTCTGCTATGGACTGATATTCCATTTGTTCATATGCTCGGAACATGGATGTGAATGTTCCACTAAATGCATCAATAATAACAGATGATCCTATCAGATATACAACATATTTTGTAGTATCATTAAAAACACCTATGTTTACAAAGGCTACTAGAACTATCATTGTAATTATTGATAAAATTAGTTTTATAGTTCCATGATTTCCAAGATATTTATATGTTCTACTTTTATCTCGCGCAACTTCTCGTATTGTTAATGTTGATAATCCGAGATCTGTGAAAATAGCAAATAATCCTGATATTGCTGTTGCAAATGAAATTATACCAAAATTAGTTGTTCCAAGGTATCTGGCTGAATATAATGTATAAAAAAATGCTAGAACATAACCTATCATTTGTGATAGGAATAATACGCTCGTGTTTTTCGCTAATGTTCTAACAGTATTCATTATTTAACCTTCCTTTAATTACAATTTCTTTTATAGTTATTAGGATATATATTTTATAGTTTCATCAGGGGATTGTATCTTCTTTTAAAAATTTAGTTTCAACAAGTTCTAATGCTTCTTTGACAACTTGGTCCATATTTAAGTTTTTGTACTGGGCTAACCTTCCAATGAATGATACCTGAGGGAATTTTTCTGATAATTCAAGATATCTTTCATATAATTCCTGGTTTTCTTCGCGTGGTATCGGATAGTAGGGGATATTACTTTCAGGATAGTTTGGATTATAGTCTATAGGAAATTCAAATTGAACAGCTGACTTAAATGATTGTTGTCCAGTTATATACTTGTATTCTGTTATTCTTGTAAAATGGTACTCATTAGGATAGTTTATTGTAGCATTATCCTGGAAGTGTGGTCTGTCAACAGTTTCATCCATTAAAATTAATGACCTGTAAGGTAAACGGCCGTATATGAAGTTAAAGAATTCATCAATCATGCCGGTGAATATTACTTGTCCCTTGAATTCCTCGTCATGATAATATATTTTTTTATTTTCAAAATCAATATTTAATACGTCATGATAATCCTTTTCAAGTAGTATGTTAATGTTATGATTAGATATCATATTTTGAAACATTTGGGCGTAACCATTTGTTGGTACGCCTTGATAGATGTCCTGATAATACCTGCAATCATATGATAAATGTAAGGGCAGCTGCTCCATAATTGCTGAGTCAAGTTCCTCTGGACGATAGCCCCACTGATTTAATGTATAATTAAGATATATTTCATTATACAGGTAGTCTGCAAGTTTTTCAATATTAGGGTCGTCTGATTTTTTTAATTCATGAATAGGAATCTTATCATTAACATTATATTTTTCTAGTAATGCTGTTTTAATATCTTCTGATTCCTCTGGCATACACTTATCTATACTGATAAGATTAAATGGTAAGGGAACATAATCTCCATCAATTTTTCCAACTACTTTATGGTTATATATGTTCCAATTAGTAAATCTGGATAAATATTTGTATACTTTGATGCTGTCTGTGTGGAAAATGTGTGGTCCATATTTATGAACTAGTATTCCCTCCTCATTATAGTAATCATAACAATTTCCACCTATATGGTCTCGTTTATCGATTAATAGTACTTTTTTATTAAGTCTGTTTGCTACTTGTTCTGCTACAGTAAGCCCTGCTATCCCTGCACCTACTATTATAAAGTCATATGCCAAAATATTTATCCTCCCTTAATTTATTTAAATAATGTCTTTTAATGATTTATCAATTATTTTTATTCCCTTTTTCTGTAGGAATATGAACATTGCAATGGTTATGAAGGTTTCCGTTATTGCGAATGAAATTGCTATTCCTATCTCTTTCATTAATGTTATAAGTATTATTCCAAGTATAATGTCAAGTATGCCTCCGAGCATTACTATTGTTGTGAATGCTTTTTTATAGTTGAATGTTAACATGGTTTCTATACCGAATATTGTACTTAAACTAACTACGAATGGTAGAACTGATAATATTCTCAGTAATATAATTGAATTATGATATGCCTCTCCAAATAGTATTGAAATTATAAGATCTGCAAATACAAATAATCCAACAGATAGTACTATTCCCACTATAGCCATTATTTTTGTTATCTTACGTATGAATTCGATACTTGTTTTTTTATCACTTGCTACTTCACGGCTAATAAATGGATATAATGCCTGTGATATAGGATTTAATAATCCATTCACAGCTAATACTATCTTCTCTGCAATACTATAATATCCTACGAGGGTATTGTTTGTTAATAAACCTAATAGGAATGTGTTAGTGGTTGTGTACATATTTATAGATATTGTAGATATGAATACATGCCATCCTTCCTTTAGCTGATACTTAATATTACTTATAGATGGTAGTTTTATATTAATATCAAATCTTGTTAAAGCTACATATATTCCAAGAACACCCACTATGATAAATCCTAGAGAGTTTATCACAGGTACTAATAAATAATCTGATGTATTATGTACAAATATAAATATAAGCACGGTGAATATTACTTTTCCGATAATATTAAGAATACTAGTATACTTCATATACTCCATTCCCTGAAATAGCCATGTTGGAAAGAGCATATATCCAATAACCATACCAAAAGTTAATAGGTATACATCAGCATCAGCACTAAATTTAGGAATGAATGTTATTATAGCATATAATATTAGAAAGCTTAATATACACAGGCATACCTTAATAAACATCACAGAATTAAAAATTTCCGACACTTTATCTTTATCAGTACGATACAGAGCTAGTTCTCTTGTTGCTGATAAATTAAATCCATAATCAGTTAAATATTCAAAATAAGTAATTAGTGATATTGCATATTGGGTTAAACCGAATTTATCTGGTCCCAACACCATTGTTAAATAGGGAAGTGTTATTAATGGTAAAATATAACTTGCAAATTGAAGTCCTGTTAAGGATACCATGTTTTCAAGAATTCTCTTATATTCCTTTTTCTTAAATAGACTTTTTATTCTTGAAATCATTATATCACCATTAGAAACAATAACAAATAAAATAGGATTTAAATCCTATTTATTCTTTTTCAAATTCATTCACATAAAAATTAATAGTTTCCTTCAGCTCTTTTTTGAAGTCATGTTCACTTTCAAATCCAAATGCTTCCTGTGCTTTACTAATATCCGCAACGGAGTTTCTAATATCACCATTACGCACAGGTTTATAAACTGGGTTGAAGTCACAATCCATTATTTCACAAATAATTTCAAGTAATTCATTAATAGATGTTGTTTTTCCATGAGCAATGTTATATACTCCTGTTGCATTACTTTTTGCTACTTCATAGTTTGCTTTTGCGATGTTTTTTACGTATATGAAATCACGTGTTTGTTCTCCATCACCATATATTATAGGTTGTTCCTTATTCAGTAATGCTTTGATGAATTTTGGAATAACACCACTATATGGTGAACCTACACTTTGTCTAGGTCCAAATACGTTAAAGTATCTTAGACAGGCAGTTGGAAGATTATATGTGTTTGTAAATGTGTAGGAGTATAATTCAAGCAGTGCTTTTGAAACAGCATAGGGTGATAATGGTTGTAGGGGCAGTGTTTCTACATTTGGAAGAACATCTGTTTCACCATAAACTGCTGCTGATGAAGCGGATACTACTTTTTTAACATTTGTTTTACAAGCAGCTTTAAGTACGTTAAATGATCCATCAATATTAGTTTTATTTGTTTCAGTTGGTTTTTCAACACTCTCTGGTACACTTATAAGTGCTGCTTCGTGAAATACATAGTCATGATTCTCAAATATAGGCTGTAAATCTAAACTTCTAATATCCCCACAGATTAATTCTATTCTGTCATGATCTAAGTCTTTAAGATTTTCTACTTTTCCCGTAGACATATTATCTATAATTGTTACTTTAGATACGTTATTATTTAGTAATGTTTCTGTAATATGTGAGCCAATGAAACCAGCTCCTCCTGTAACTATGCATCTTGTATCTTTCATTTATTTAACCTCTATTTTATTGGAAAATATTATTGTTTTCGACTAAATCTTTTTCTAAATAGTTTATATAGTCATGTTTCATTAAAATTTCTATATTTAATATATATTTATTCTATAATATGGTTGTTTATTTAATTATGAATATAATATTATATTTTGTCTGTTATTTAATGTTTTTTTATATTCTTATTTACCGTATGATGATTTTTGAAATTAAACAGGAATTTTAGTTTGCTGTCACATTGTATAACAGTTTTAAAGTTCTATAAGGATTACTATCATTTCCTTTATATAATTCCATATCTAATTCCTGATTAGCACCGATATAGCTAGTTCTATCAATATAGTATGGAGTAATACTCTCCTCATTATTTTTCAAAGTTCTATTATACTTTGTAATAGTATCATTATGACTCTTGATTTTCACAGTATAATTCATGTCCTGATGTTCCTCATTTTTTATACCAATATTAATCTTCTGAATAGAATACTGTGGAATGCTAGTTGGATAATCTGTTGTGTTATTATGGTGGTCTAACATATAGAATTCAGTATATCCTTCACCTGGATTGTGAATTACAACTAAATAAATAACTGATATTATTGCTATTATAAGGATAGTCACTAATATACCTTTAATAACCTTATCTATTAATCTCATAATTCACCTCCCAATTCTTATCTAAAAACTAATTATAATTTAATATGTATCTTATAATATAGATATTTATAGAATATAAAAGATTACTTATTCATGATTAATAGTAGGAGTTCATATAATGGATAAATTTTATGTAACCGACTGTGAAGGACCATTATCTGTTAATGATAATGCATATGAGATATCAGATTATTTTCTTCCAGAAGGTGGAGATTTTTTCAGTATACTAAGTAATTATGATGACATGTTAGTAGAACGTAATACTGAAGGATATCTTGCAGGCAGTACATTAAAACTTATATTGCCATTTTTTAAAGCACATGGTTTAACAGAAAATGATTTGATAGAATTCTCTGAAGATAATATTCTCATGATTGACGGAGCATATTCTATGATTAAATATGTTCAAGACATCATGCCTTTTTATATTGTAAGTACAAGTTATAATCAGTATATTAAAGCATTATCTGATAAGACAGGATTTAAGTATGAGAATACATATTCCACAAAGCTGGAATTAGATAAATATGAATTAAATGAGGAAGAACAAGATAAACTCATAGATATTCATAATAATATATTATTTGATTCTAGTTTTGAGAATATTGATAGACTCTTCAATGACGTAATATCTAAAATGGAAATCAATAAACTGGTAGAATCAGTAAAACCTGTTGGTGGAATAGGTAAAAGAGATGCAATTCTAGATATTATTGAGAAAAATAATTATCAACCAGAAGGTCTGATGTATAGTGGAGACAGTATAACTGATAAAGAGGCTCTGGAATATGCAAAAGATAACAATGGTTTAAGTATATCATTTAATGGAAATAATCACTCAATAAAATCTGCTTCAATTGCAATTGCTTCAACAAATAATTTAATATTAGCAGTAATAGCTGATATATTTAATAATAAGGGAACAGAAGGAGTATATGATTTTATAAATGAATACAATGAAGAACCATTGGAAGCAATTCTAAACTCTTCAAATAATAATGAAATCACACAAGAATTACTACTTAGTAAACCATCAATTGATGTAATAAATGAAGATAATATAGAAGAATTAACTAATAAAAGTAAAATAACACGTGATAAAGTACGTGGAAAAAGAATAGGAAATTTAGGATAGTGATTAGAATGGATTTTGAAATAGAAGATACATATTGTGAAGCATTTACTGGAACATGTGTAAGAATGCTTGTCACAGCAGAAGATGATATAACAATACAAAAAATAGCAAATGATGCTACAGCAACACCTGGAACAGTAATAGGAAGAACAGAATCTGGAGTAGAAAAATTTGTTGATAAAAGCGAAACACCAGATAACAGGCCAGGAGTAATCATCCAATTCTGGTATAATACAAAAAATCTTGATAAATTTGATAAAGAATTATCATTCAGGATAAGACAAGATATACTAGTAAAACCATTCGTTAAAATATTTGATGCATCAATAGACCCATTTGATTACATAGACACAACAGAACATGTAGGACACTGTGGAGATGGATATGAATGGACAGAGGAATTATATGGCAGAACAATGATTCATGTACCTATTTGTGTACCAGACTTCTACATAGAACAAAAATTAGGAGCAATGGAAGGAATAATGGGTGTAAACTTCTGGTATTATTGTAGTACTAAAGAAGCAGTATTAGAAGCAGGATATAAAGCACTAGATGCACTAGCAGAAGTTGATGGAATATGTACGCCATTTGACATATGCTCAGCAGGATCAAAAGTAGAAACAAATTATCCTGAAATAGGTCCAACAACAAACCATCCATATTGTCCATCACTCAAAGATAAAATTGGAGATGAATCTAAGGTAGAAGATGGAGTAAACTATATACCTGAAATAGTAATCGATGCATTAACCCTAGAAAATGCTGAAGAATCATTAAAAAAAGGAATAGAAGCATTAAATGGTGTTGATGGTGTAATAAAAGTATCTGCAGGTAATTATGGTGGAGATCTTGGTAAATATAAATTCCATCTAAAAGATGTATTAGATTAAATTTTAGAGTTGAAACAAAGATGAACTTTGATATAATTGGATGGGGTGCATTAAATATAGACAGATTATGTCATGTAAACGAGTTTGCACCATCAGATGGAGAAACATACATAAATAATGAAACAAAGGCATGTGGTGGTTCTGCATCAAATACTATAATAGGAATATCAAAACTAGGATTAAACACTGGATATATTGGAAAAGTAGGTACTGATTCTAATGGAAAATTAATGAAACAATACCTCGAAGATAATAATGTTAATACAGACCACTTAATAGTAGAAGAAGGAGAAACAGGAGAAGTAATAGGTTTTGTAGATAACACAGGGGATCGTAAACTATACGTAACACCTAAAGTTAATGACAAAATATCTAACGATGAAATAAACAGGGATTACATTAAAAATACTAAAATATTACATTTAACCTCATTTGTAGGATTAAATCCTGAAGATCCATCAATAAATACACAAATGGAATTATTAGAAGAACTACCTGATGACATAATAATTTCATTTGACCCTGGAATGCTGTATGTAAACCGAGGAAAAGAATTCATGGATAAACTGATATCATACACAGATATCTTACTTATCAATGAAACAGAATTATTAATGACAACAGGTAAAGATACATTAAAAGAAGCAGTAGATATTATTGCACCACAAGTAGATATTCTAGTAGTAAAAAGATCAACAGAGGGGTCATATATTCGTAAATGTAATGAAGAATATAATGTTGGAATATTTAAAGTGGATACAGTGGATACAACAGGTGCTGGTGATGCATACAATGCAGGATTCCTTTATGGAATACTAAATAATTATTCCCTTGAAGATTCTGGTATAATTGGAAGTTATATTGCAGCACAATCCACTATAAAACCTGGAGCAACAGAATCAATACCATATATAAAAGATATTAATTTAAATCAAATAATACAAAATTTTAAAAATCAATAAGAACAAAATATAATTAGTGTTATAAATAATTTAATTTATTATATACTCTAATATTCATATAAGACTAATCAAAAATTATAATAAAAAAAGGAGACTGAAAATGTTACACGGAACAAAAGTATTAAAAGAAGGATTCGCTAAAATGACAAAAGGCGGAGTAATTATGGATGTAGTAAATGCTGAACAAGCAGCAATAGCTGAAGATGCTGGTGCTGTATCAGTAATGGCTTTAGAAAGAGTACCTTCAGACATAAGAAAAGCTGGTGGAGTAGCAAGAATGGCTGATCCTTCCAAAGTAATAGAAATTATGGATGCTGTAGACATACCTGTAATGGCAAAAGTAAGAATCGGACACTTTGTAGAAGCACAAGTACTACAATCATTAGGAGTAGACATGATTGATGAAAGTGAAGTACTAACACAAGCAGATGAAGACTTCCATATAGACAAAGAAAAATTCACTATACCATTTGTATGTGGAGCAAGAAACCTTGGTGAAGCACTAAGAAGAATTGATGAAGGAGCAGCAATGATCAGAACTAAAGGTGAAGCAGGTACTGGTAATGTTGTAGAAGCAGTAAGACATATGAGAGCTATTAAAGGAGCTATAAGAGAAATAGAAAACAAAACAGAAGAAGAATTATGGCAAGTAGCTCGTGAAATAGATGCACCAAGAGATTTAGTAAAACTCACAGCAGAAAAAGGAAGAATTCCAGTAGTAAACTTTTCAGCAGGAGGAATAGCAACACCAGCAGATGCAGCATTAATGATGCAATTAGGAGCTGATGGAGTATTTGTAGGTTCAGGTATATTCAAATCAGAAAACCCAGAATTAGTTGCAAAAGCTGTAGTTGAAGCAACAGCACACTATGAAGATGCTGATTTAATTGCAGAAGTATCCACAGATTTAGGTGAAGCAATGCCTGGTATTGATATTAATGAAATACCTGAAGAACAAAGATTACAAAACAGAGGAAACTACATATAATTCCTCTAAACTATTTTTTTTATATTTAGATTTATAGTAAATTTATTCTAACACTGTTTTTTTTAATATTTATAGTAGTATGTATCATATAGACTAATACTGAAGAATATTGGTGAATAAATGAATTCCAATTCTAATACTGAAACTTTGAAAACATCTAAAAAACTCGAAGAAATCAGAAAAACTCTTCCAAAAGAAAACGTCACAATAAGAATATTACTTGATAATCTCTTAAGTGAGGGAATTTATTTATTAGTTATTATATTAGTAGCTCCTTTTATCATACCTGTATCTATACCAGGAAGTAGTACACCATTTGGGATAATGATTATGTTACTTGCTTTATCAAGCTTACTTAATAAAAAGATTTATCTTCCAAAAAGTGTTGAAAATTATGAAATATCCCCTGAATCATTTGATAAAATATTCAATGTATTGTATAAGGCATTAAAATTTATAGAACGGATAGCTAAACCAAGGGGAAATCTTGTTAATAACACATATATTTTAAAATTTAATTCAGCAGTTATCTTTCTATTAGCATTCTTTTTATTCTTACCGATACCAATACCATTAACAGATTTTTGTCCTGCACTTGCAATACTTGTATTATCAGTAAGTAATCTAGAAGAAGATACATATTTAATGATAGTGGGATATTTAATTACTTTAGCAGGTATAACTTATTTCTTGTCTGTGAGTTACACTGGATTAGAATTAGCAAATACAGTTTTAAATCATTATAATATTACAATCTTAAATAATATAATTTAAAAAAAGAAATTAGGTAGTATGAGGATGTTTAATTAAAATAAAATATAAATGGATTCCTTTATCTTTTTTTACCTTTTGGGTGTGGAACTCTTTTTTTACGTTTATTAGCATCTGTCCTATTAAAGTCATTTAATTTTTGTTTCCAGTTGCGTCTGTTTATGTTTTCAGAGTTAAAACTTAGTTTTTCCTCATTTTCTTTTTCTTTTCTAACATGAGGAACTTTAGCATCTTCCCGTATGACTTTAACATCATTTTTCATGTTCTGTGCACGGTTCACATTCATATCAAAGTATTTTTTCTCTGGTTTTTTATTTGTATTTTTTTTAGGAGTACTAGCTACCTGTTTTGTTTTCACTGTTTTGTTTTTGGTATTTCTTGTTGATTTTTCTAAATCCGTGAATAATTCATCTGAGTCTAACACTATGTCATCGGTATTTACTGGAACTACTTCTTCATGTTCTACAGTAATATTCTCATTATCTCCATGGTCAATTGTTATATTTTCGGTATCGTTAGTTTCTTTGTTTTGGGATTGGTTGTGATGTAATTTTAGATTGAATTTGTTATTGAGATTCATGTGGCCTGATTTTTCGTCAGAAAATAGGTTGTTTTTTGGTTCTGTTTTTGTGACTTTTGCTTCTTTTGGATGGAATGTTCTGAGTATTGTATCTTTTAGCATTGATAATGTATTACCATTATTTTCTTTTTTTGGCTCATGAGCGTCATTGTGGAATGGATTATAGCCACTTAGTATGTCTTCTTGTATGACTTCATGTCTTCTTTCTTCTTTATCGTTTAAATCTTCTATTTCTATTTCTACATCATTAAATGGATTATTTGTTGTTTTTATGTAGTTGTTTAACCATGGATCAAGAGGATAATCTGTTATTCTGTTAAGATCAATCCAGCTATAGTTATCATATTTTTTTGAGAGAAGTAATTCTCCATTTAGGATTACACTATCCATAATGACATATAAGTCTTTTTTGTCATGTTTTTGGTAGCTAGTTACACCAAGTATTTTACCGGGGTATGTGTAGTATCCTATTTCTTTCTGGATATTAGTAAGTACTGTTTCATCAAAACTTTGATCTTCTGTTAGTGGTGCTCCTGGTAAATCCCAACGTGCTTTTTTATCCATACGTTTTTGTTTTAGTAATAGTATTTTACCGTGTTCACTACGTATAATAGTTTTAACATGCATATTAAATGTGTTCATTTTATTAAACATCCTATGAAATTATCAATTTTTAGTTAGTTCATGCGTTAGTATATACTAATATAATTTATGTCATTACTTGATATTATTATTTTAGTATTATTACTAAATTCATAAAAATAACTAGTTTTCTTTTTATTTTAAACTTAATTAGAGTGGATATATAGTACAACTTTATAAAAAATTAAGTTTCCGTTTAATTTTAAAAAAAATAGGTGGAGGGAGAATTATTGTGTTGTAGTTGTATTATTCACGTTTTGTGCTTGTGCCTGTGTGCTAGGTTCACCATAGAATGCTGGGTCTAGATTTAAATCATGTACTTTTTTATTTAAATCTGGGTTTTGGGCGAGTAATGTTTTTATGTCATTGTATGTCTGATTTAATTCATTATTTGAGCTAGTTGCATCATCATTGGCTCTGTTTATTGCATTTTGTGCGTCTTCATTTGTTTTTTCACCTTTGACATATTGTGATACTGCATTTAATGTAGTAACTGTTGCATTTAGGTTTTTAGATTGTAGTTCTACTCTTTTTATTTGTAAATCTATGTATTTTTTTTCAGTATCATTATTAGTAACAGCACCCGTTTCATTTAGCCGTAGTAGTTCCTCGGAATATTTAGGTGTTATGTCATTGTTTATGGTATTCATAAGCACATCCACATCTGTACTGTTTTGGTTATTGAATTGTTGCGTTGTGGTTGAAATACTAGACTCAATACTACTAGCATTCTGTAAAGTCTCATTGAAATGCTCTGACAATAGTTGGTCCTGGTATGATTGGTATTGTGGAATTCCTATTATTAAGATTATTGCTATAACAATAAGAGCTCCTATAACCTTATTATTCATTTTATCACCTAGATTATTTTTTTTATCTTATCAATGTTTTTCTTTTTCAATTTATATTAAATTATACTATATTTTTCTTTATGTGTAAAATCTTCGGTTAATCCTTTTATTAAAATGATGGTCATGTAAACTCATGAATTATAGTTGTAAAGTTTTAATATTGCATAATATAAATATTAATAATATTAGAGTAAATTAATCATGTATTAATTAATCATGATAAGGACGATTAGTGAAGTTTATTTTTTTTAATTTTGCTAAATTATACATTAAATAAGATATATCTTATTATAATCAGTGCAAGGTGTATTCAATGGGAATTAATGACGAAAATCCAAAAATGGAAGTTTCTAATCAAATAAAAGATTTGATTCATGAAGTTTTTGAATTAGAATTAAGTGGTCATAAAGATGCGAGAAATTTATACAGTGATGAAATAGCAGGTTTTTTAATTAGAACTGAGGACGGTTCATATACATTAACATCCGGTTCACGTGATGAAAACGATCCAGAAACATTACATAGTACATTTGGAGCAAGAACAGAAGCTTTTAAAAAATTTGCAATACCTTCCAAGTTAAGAGAAAAATCAGAATCAAGTAATTATTTAAGAATATTAGATATTTGCAGCGGTATTGGATATAATGCATCAGCAGTACTTGATTATTTAAATGATTCTGATACAGAAATTGAAATTGACATGGTTGAATCATCTCTTGAAACATTAGCTACCACCTTATTTATTCCTAATATCTGTGAATCACACGGATATGTTAAAAAAACCATTGAATCCTACTTAATGGATAAAGGATATCTACGTTATAATAAAGTATTAAGTGATATACCATCTAATATTAAACTCAATATTCATGTAATGGATGCTAGAACTTATGTTAAAAATATAATGAATGTTGAATATGATGCTGTATTTTTAGACCCATTTAGCCCATCTAAATGTCCTGAATTATATACTGTTGACTTTTTTAATAAATTAAAAGAACTATTAACACCTACAGCTTTAATATTAACCTATACTGCTGCCAGCCCAGTTAGAAGTGCAATGGTTGATGCTGGATTGGAAGTTGGTGAGGGACCAGAATTCCATAGAAGTGGGGGAACTGTTGCTTCTAGGTCTCCAGATTTAATAGAATCACCTTTAAGTTTCTCTGATGAAAAATTAATTGCATTAAGTGATGTTGGTGTTCCATTTATGGATCCTGATTTAAACGATGATTATCACACCATTATTGATAGACGTAGGTCTATACGTGGAAAAATAAGAGGAGTGTCAGTTTTCCCTGCATCTAATAAACTTCCACGTTATTTAGGTCTTGACCCAGAGACTATTGAAGATGAACGTCTACGTAATAAACTTAATTCTTATGTTCAAAGTATGGGATTTGATGCTATAAATGATTCTAAAATAATGGATATTTTAGATATTGATGATTCATTAACTAGTAGAAATCAAATCCTTCAGTTAAGAGATAATTTGAGGGACATGTTAGAAAAAATGAATGAGAATTAGAATAATTGCATTCTAATTCCTTATTAATTATTGTATTGACTATATTTATTTCTATTTCTTTTAGACCTGATTATATTTACAGCACTTAATTCACCTAGTAGGTATACGTGTATATCCCACATAGGATTTTTATTATTCACAGGTATATTTATTAGCTCTTCTATGTTCGTTTTTAAGTTTTTTTCTAGTTTTATTCTGTCAAATGTTACTGAAAATGAGTAGATATGGTATGTTACATTGAATGTATCATCGTAGGCTACTTTATGTTTTATTTTTCTTATAATTGCTGAGGTTATGTAATTTATGTTGCTTTGAACACATTCTACTGGTACTAGCTCTACAATATTCTTTAAATCATCCCTGATTTCAATTTCTTTTATTAATTCATCTGGTTTTGGATATTCTAATATGAATATGAATGGATTTTCAGATTCTTTTAGGAAGTAATTATATGCTTGTTCATTCATTTTCTTTTCAAACAGATAAATTTCTTCATCTAATTCCTGTGGCGTTGTTACTTGGTTGAATTTTACTAGCATTTCGTTTTGTTTTTGTTTGTTTATTCTCATAGTTATTTAATCTCACTCCATTATACATTGTATAATTATTTATCAAATAGATATTATTTTTTATATTATATAAATATTATTATTATAAAATTTATATTAAATTAATAATATAATTATAAACATGGAAGAAAAAGGAACAATAATCTTAGAATATATCATAGTATTTTTTATATTAATAGTACTATGTTCATTACTAATTTCAATAACATTCACAGAATTTCAAATGGCAGATGAAACACAAAACAGAAAAGAAGCAAGAATCATATCCAATCAAATAAGCGAGATAATAAATAATGTTAATATAAATCAAAATGGGTACTCAACAACATACACGCTTCCAGATAAAATTAATAAAGAATCATATATAGTAAAAATAAATAAAACAGGAGTCTACATAAATAGCCACTATCAATTAACAAGATCAAATATTATACCAAAAAACGCACTAAAAAATACTAATTATATTTTAACACCTGGAAATACATATGAATTTAAAAATATAAACCAAACTATAGTGATAACTCAAAAATAATTAAAATAACACTAATAATAAACGTAATATAACAAAAAAATATCATGAATAATAAAGGACAAATTACAGCAGAATACATGTTACTTGTAGGCGTGATAATCATAATACTGATAACCACAATAAACATGAGCATAACTCAACAAGAAAAAAACACAATACAAGCATCAGCACAAATAGGAGCACAAAATGGGGTGGATAAAAATGGATACGCCATGTACTACAATGATACATTTAACAACTACCAAGACAACTATCCAAAACTACTAACAAGCACACATATAAAAATAATACAAATTAAAATGATAGAAAAAGACAATAAAACCATAGAATTACAAGCATATGCCCACTCAGATACGACACTAACAGTACAAGAAAAAAATCACATAGGCTCAAGAATTAACTACTATATAAGAAGAAGCATAACCGAAACATTCAACAAAGAAAAACAAAACGAATACTACAACCCTGCTGAATCAGATAACTATATAATAAAAACAAGAACAGTAATATGGAAATAAAAAAAATAAAAAATAGAAAATGTATTAGATAATAGCGCCTCTAGCAAGATAAGCTATTATAATACCTAATAATCCGAAAAATAAACCAATACCCCATATAATATGAACAACTTGTTCCTCACGCATAGGTTTTTTAAGTATTGATCTAATCAATGAATTAAAACCACCAGGAGGAGCAATTAGTATTCCATTCTCCTTAACCTGAGTAGGCTTAAAGTTTTGACGTTCCATAACACCAGCGCTTCTAAATTTAAGAAAACCATCTACAATATTAGGAATAAGAACAATAAGAGCAATAATTTTAACCCTACCAATAAATGCAATAATAGCAATACAGGCTCCAATAATTAAAGTTCCAACATCACCCGGGAAAACATTTGCAGGATACTTATTGTAGAATAAAAATGCTATAAGTGCACCTAACATTGAAAAAGAAATAATTGCAACGTCATACTTGTTCATAATAATACATGAAAGTGTAAGTGATGTTAAAGCAATTACTCCAAGACCCGTTTCAATACCATTAAGTCCTGCTAACATATTAGTAAGATTTGAAGCAATTGAAACAGCAATAGGTATGCTTAACATGTAGATAATACTAACATTAGGTGGAGTAACCCACATTATTGGAAGACCCGCAATCCATAATAATATCAGCTTCTCTTTAGAAGATAACATTATTAAATCATCAACCATACCAATTATTCCAGTTAATAGAATAACTATCAGTGAAATAGTAAGCTGGGATTGCCATTCTGGACACAGATACACTCCAACCATAAGGGCTATAGCAAAACCGAACAGTATACCAATACCACCCATTTCTGCTACTTCTGGCTTAGATATCTTATGAATATCTTTTCCAACAATTTTAGCTTTCTTCAGTCTTCTGATTAATGTAGGCATAACAGCAAAAGTAATAAGAAATGCTATTAATCCACATCCACCTGATATTAAGAGAAGCTCACTTTGAATCAATAATTACACTCCTTCTTGTTTATTTTTTTTATTCTGTTCTAGTATGTAATAAACAGTTCTAACAGGTATATCTAGAGCTGAGGATATGTTTTTTACAGAAGTTCCCTCATTTTTCATTTTAATTATTTCTTTTTTTGTTTCATCAGAATACTTTGATTTAGGGCCTTGTTTAAGTTTTTTATTTTTAAGATAATAAACAGTTTTAACATTGATATGTAAACGGTTTGCTATTGCTTTAGGATTAAGACCTGAGTCTAATAATTCATCTATTTTTTCTTTTAAAGAGTCATCATACTTTTTTGGTCTTCCTCTGTTTTCGATAACGGATATTGTTATCTCTAATTCGTTTAATGCGTCAATATATGTTTCGGAGGTTCTATCATATAAACTTTGAGGGCATTCTATTTCTTCTAGATCGGGATTGTCATTTAATAATTCAATAATTAATCTTGATGACAATGGTTTATCTACATGTACTTTAGAACTCATAATACTTCACCATTACTTATTAATTATATCTAAGAATTTTTTAGCTTTCTTAGTTGATGGTTTTTCAATTTTTTGAAGTGTTTTTTTAGCATCAGTAGCTTCTTTTTTATCAACATATAGTAAATCAGCAGCTCTATTTAGTGATAACGTTGTTTTACTGTTTAAAGCAACAGCACCATAAGCTGCATGATTTGATTTTAAATGTAAATTTTTACGTTTAGTTTCTAATTCAGAATTATATTGGATAACATCCCTCATGTTTGGAATAACATCTATATTTTCACCATCGTCCTGTAATATTTGAACGACGTCTCTTGGAAATTCATCATCAAATACTTTCATTTGATTATAATCAAGGGTAGGTCTAAGATTAGGGAATGGTCCTGAATAATTATTCCTTCTATTTTCGGATGTTGTTAGATAATATTTAAAAATATCCCATCTAATAAGAGTGTGTGGTGTCTCAATATAATAATGTCTTTTTATTTCAGACTGTCTGTTAAGATCTGATTTTAATTCACGATCTAATTCATGATTTTCATTAATGAGATTAGCTTTTTTGAGTTTAATGTATTTTAAATCTTCCTCTAAATCCATACGTTCTTCAGCGCCACGTGCTAATCTATTAGCATCCTTACGGGCTTCTTCAACTAATCGGTCATATGTTTTTATTTTGTCCATATTATGGATATGTTTTGGAATAATATCATCAAGTTTTTTATTTACTATATTTTCTGAATATTGTAGATATGCTATAGCAAGAGCATTTTGCACATATTTATCATTTATTAATGATGGCTTTTTATAGTGGAATTGAAGTAATTCTATGCGTACATTTGGACCATATCTTTTACGAAGTTCTAACTCATAGTTAGATTCGTCAGCATAGTCAATGTTCATTTTTTTACTTTTCCATTTACCAGTTCTTTCATCTTTTATTTTAGCAATTACAGTTATACTTTTTACACGTCCCCGTTTTTCCTGTTTCATAACCTTAATTATTTTACGGTATGCCTCGAGGCTGTAATTATTTAACTGTGATCGTTTAAGAAGATATTCTCCGCCTAATGGAAGATATTTAATCATATCTAAACGGTAAATTCCATTACTATTAGGATTAAATATGAATTCATGTGAACCACATGTACATTCATAGTTTGTTACTTCAAAGTTTTCATCATAATTCAAAATACTTTCAAGAGTATTTGTCTTATATTCCTGTCCACATTGTTTACATGTGATTTCAGCGTATTCTTCTAAGTGACCTATTGCTATCTTATGTGATGCAATAGCAGATTTTACCTGGTCGAGAATATTCTTCTTATTTGATGCTTTAATACGGAAATATTGAGCATGCCTTGACTGGTCATAGACGTCATCAGGAATAATTTCTTGATTACTATTACCTTTTCCATATCTTTTCAAAGCACTATAAGGAGAAGTAAACCCTCTGATTTCCATTTTATTTCGAAGATCTTGTAATTTGTTAAGATTATTCTTAAGATAGCTGTATATTTCTATAAAGCTATCAAAATCTTCAATGGATTCAGCTATTATGGGTTTATGCTGTATCTCTTTAAGAAACTTCTCACTCTGTGTCACTAAGAGTTCGCTCATTTTATATATTCACCAACATTTCCTTCTGTTGTTAAAAGTTCCATGCTATCAGTTGCTAGTAACATACCATTGGATTGTACTCCGAATAGTTTTGCTGGTTTAAGGTTTGCAACTACTATTACTTTTCTGTCAATTATTTCATCAGGTGCATATTTCTTTGCAAGACCTGCTACAATTTGTCTTATTTCATCTCCAAGGTCTACTTGTAGTTTTAATAGGTTGTCTGATCCTTCAATTCTTTCTGCTTCCTTTACCTGTCCTACTACTAATTGTACCTTTCCGAATTCATCTATTGATATTTGTTCGCTCATATTTTTTTCCTCTTTCTTATCTTTTTCTTTTTCTTCTTCTGCCTGTTCTAGTGCATATAATTTGTCTTTCTCTTCTTTTATTACTTTATCCTCTATTTTCTTAAATAAAGGTTTTGATTTTTTAATTTCATGTCCTGGTTCTAGGAATTCTTTTGATTCATCCCATTTTACTAATGGTTCTCTTTCATCAAATTCTGTGAATCCCTTGACATTCTCAACAGGCATACTTAGAACTTCTCTTATTTTCTGTGCACTTTCAGGTATGTATGGGGTTAATATTACTGCTAATTCATGTACTAATTGGTTGGAAAGATATAAGCATGTTTTTGCACTTTCTATATCTTCTTTAACTCCTTTCCATGGTTTTTTATCATTGAAGTATTTATTTGCTTCTTTGGTTAATGTCATGATTTCCAGTAATCCATCACGGAATTCAAATTCTTCAATCTTTTCAGCTACAGTATCAGGTAATGCTTTGATTTTTGCTTCAAATTCTTTGTCTATTTCATCATATCTACCAGGTTCTGGTATTTTACCATCAAAGAATTTGTTTGTAAATGTAAATGTCCTGTGTATGAAGTTACCAAGATTGTCTGTTAATTCATTATTTATTCTTCTCTGGAAGTCATCCCATGAGAAATCAGTGTCTTTGCTTAAGGGTGCATTAATTACCATGTAATATCTGAGTAAATCACTATCAAATTTTTCTAGGAAATCTTTTACCCAGATAACCCATCCTCGACTTGTTGACATTTTCTGTCCTTCAAGTGAAAGGTATCCTCCACCTACTACTGAGTATGGTAGTTTCCAGTCATGTCCCATTAACATACTTGGCCAGAAAATGGTATGATGATATATAATATCTTTTCCTATGAAGTGTACAGTTTTATCATCCCAGTATTCCTTCCAATCCAGTCCATGTTCTTTTGCCCATGCACCTGCTGATGATTGATAACCTACGAATGCTTCTGCCCATACATATAATACTTTACCTTCTGCTCCTTCAAGAGGTACAGGAATTCCCCAATTCATATCACGGGTCATAACCCAATCCTTTAAACCATCTTTTATCCATTCTTTTGCAAAATTTTTAATATTAGAAGATAAATGGTCATTGTTAGATATCCATTCACGGAGAGGTTCTTCAAATTCATGTAATTTAAAGTAATACTGTTCTGATTGTTGAACATGTGGTGTTCCATCACATATTAAACAATGAGGCTCTTTAAGTTCTGTAGGATTTAAATGACGTCCACATACTTCACATTGATCTCCTCTTGCTTCACTATCACAATATGGACATATTCCCTCAACATATCTATCAGGTAGACTACGTTGACATGTATCACAATATAACTGGTCAATCTTCTTTTCATAAATGTATCCTTTATCATATAATGTTTTGAAGAAGTCTTGTGCCATTTCATAATGTAATTCATCGGTAGTTCTTCTAAAGCTATCGAGTGAAATATTACATGCTTTAAGGTCATCTTCTATTACTTTATGATAATAAGTTGCTATATCTATAGGATCTTTATTTTCCTGTTCAGCCCTTACCGCAATAGGTGTCCCATGTTCATCACTAGAACATACCATTACAGTATCTACGCCATTCATTCTATTAAATCTAGCATAGATGTCTGCTGGAATATAGGTAGAACGTAGATGTCCTAAGTGACAAGGACCATTTGCATATGGTAATGCACATGATATAAATAATTTACTCATTTTTTTTAATTCTCCATACTTCATTTTACATTATTATTAAATATAATGTGTAATTTCTATAATAAAATAATCAATAATCAATTTTTAAGTATAATTATTATATAAACTCGTTATTCTTCTCTTATTCTTTAATTTAATCTAATTTCTTTATTTAGAGTAAATATAATTAATTCCAATTAAGGATAATAAGATATTATTAATATTTATATATGTTTTTAATCATTTATTTATTTTACTAGATAATACTTTTAACACCTAAAGTGAAAAAATCAGTATATAATTATTACTACAATAGATTATAGATATTATATTATCATGATAAAGACTTCATTTATAAATCCATTTAGCAGTGATGCTAAAGAAATTGTAAGTAAACTAGGACAAATTGATAAACTAGACACTCAAGAGGCTAATTTAATAAATATCATCAATCACACACATGGACAAATATTAGACCGTTCTGCAAAAATACCAGAAACAATAAAACAACTAGCAATACGTAAATATGAATGGTATCTTTACAGGAAAACAGATAAATTTGATGAAAAAAGATACGAATACCTTTTTAATCCGGATATCTATGAATATGATGTAGTATCATTTTATCTTTTATGTCAAGCAGTAGCAATAGGATACGGTCCGGATAGTCATGAGACAAAACAAGTAATAGACATGGAAAAAGAACTTATCAATCAAAGACTAGAAAAAATAAAGATAGAACCTAACGACTTCCAGGAAAGCTTCCTGAGAAAAACATTAAACCAACTAATAGATACAAACAACACATACTGGGTAAATCTAAAAGAAGTACTAGAACAAGGAGAATTAGATCTTAATAAACTATTATTAGTTAATGGTAGAGTAATAATAGAATACGAGGACTTCATGGAAGAATATGGAAACCTAATAGAACATAGAGACCCACGTACAATGTATGAAGTAACATGTGGAGTAGAACTTAAATCACGACTACTGAAAAGCTTAATAATGTTACATACAAAAAACTACATTAAAACAGTATCTGAAATGTCAAAAAGGATGGTTGAACCAAATCCATTAATGCAGGACATATCACAGAGCCTTAAAGAAATTCAACTTAAAGCACAGGAAGCAAGATACGGTGGTAAAGCAGGTTCAATCTTCGCAGATAATCAGCCAGTAACATATGAAATGGAAGCATTTCCACCATGTGTACGTAAATGTATGCGTGGAATAAAAAGTGGTGGACGTAATGATGCAATAGTACTATTTCTCACACCATTCATTTCATATGCAAGATTATATCCAGGAATATTCTCACAGGAAGGCACGGTTAAAGTATCTGATGTAGATCCGTCACTAGAAATAACACATAATGAAGTAATTCCTATGATTTATGATGCTGCAGAAGCTTGCAGTCCACCATTATTTAAAGACCAGCCTCAAGAAAAGATTAATATTAACTCTAAATTAGGCTTTGGAATGCATGAAGAATTAAAATTAGAGAGTGAGGGAGAAACACAATGGTATACTCCTATGAGTTGTGAAAAAATAAAATTACACATGCCAAGCTTATGTACGCCTAATATAGACTGTAAAAAAATAGGAAATCCTCTCACATATTATAATCGTAAACGAAAACTAATGAAACGAGATAATAAAAATAACAAAGGCAGGTGAATAATAATGGAAATTGAACTTAAACCTGCATCAAAATATGAACGTAGAATATTCTATAAAGAGGAATGGAATGTTAAAGATGTTCCAGACTTTATAATTGATTCAATAACAAGTAGAGAATTTGGATTTGATCATTATGGTCAAGGACCAAATGATAGATATAAAACATTTCCAGATGCTCTAAGATTAAAACGTTTTATTAAAGTAAAACAACCATTTGCAGCATATTGTTCTGTTGCTTTTTATGAAAAACCAAAACAGAGAAAAGGATGGCAACAATCAGAACTAGTCTTTGATGTAGATGCAAAGGATATACCAATAAGAACATGTGACTGTAAAGAAGGAGAAGTATGTGATAAATGCTTAAATCAAGCAAAAGACATTGTTTTAATGATAAAAGATGTTCTTAATGATGATTTCGGGCTTAATAATATTAACATGGTGTACTCTGGAAGAGGATATCACGTGAGAGTGCTTGATGAGGAAGTGATGGATGCTTCCAGTGACCTTAGAGGACAAATTGTACAGTATGTTATAGGTGCAAAAGAGCCAGATTTAACAAATAATCTTGGATTTAATAACTTACAGCATTTCATCATACCTTATGGTTATCCATATAATTTCACAAGATGGGCAAAATACACAATACTTCATCTTACAAAGGATTCAGAACTAGATAATGTAAATAAAAAACTATTGCGTGATGTATTAAAGGAAAGACATTTCCTTGAAGAAGATTCATGGGGATTATTTAGGGCTAACATTGGTCCTATAAGATATAAAAGGTTAATAAGTGCTGTTGCCCGTGTAAATATGGGTATTACAGATACAAAAGTTTCCATTGACTTAAAACGTATATTACGTCTTCCATCCACATTACACTCTAAAGTAAGTATGAAATCAACACTTATTAAAAATATTGAAACTTTTGACCCATTTGATGATGCAGTACCTCAATTTGTATATGACCGTAAATAAAATGGAATTAACGTTCTAATAGATAATTTGGATGTAAATACAGGTATAACTCTGACATATCATCCTGTTTTTCTATGAATTCGTTAATTTTCATTAACTGGTAGTTATCCAGTATTTCCTTTTTTATATTTTTTCCAAGTTTTAATATACTCATGTTCTCTTCTTTTAGTATATCATGTATCATATCATCCACGTTAACATATTTACGGTTACTTAATACTATCCATTTATTGTTATGAATATATGCTTCTGGATATTTCTTTTTAAAGCTATTACTATTTTTCTCATCCTGGATTAGTGGACCATGATGTATCTTAACATTGCTTAGAGTATCAACATCATATTCTAGGATGATATTTGCCGTATTATCTTTTGTGATATAATATCCTTTTTCTAGTAATCTGAAATCATACATCTTTGAGACCTTTTCCAATGAGTTCATAGTCTTATTTACCTGTGGATAAATAACATCTGTTGGTAGGTCGGGCACATTAAATGATAAAACATAGCAATGTGTACCTCTAGTATTGAATATGTTTATTAAATCCTTGTCTGATGTGCATATGGTTCTATCCTGGAAGTACTCTATACTTGGATTAGCCAGGTAATTACGTGCTGCTACAATAAATTCTGATAATTTTTGCATAGATAGTGCAGCAGCCACATTTCTATTTGCATCTACTGGATCAATTGCTATTAAGGGGTCTTTATAGTTATCACAGGTACCATAATCTTCAATATCAATATGAAATTTCATATGCCAATTATTAGCAGCTTCCTTTATTACATTGATAAATGAATGATATTTTAGTATTAATATTTCACAGAGATAACCAGAAAATCCGCTTACCTTATAGTTTGCTCCATACGTGTTTATTGACGTCATGAATTTCTTAAGTAATAATACTTCATCAGCTTCTTTGTCTGTAAGATGTTTTTGAACATAATCTGTGTGTAGTATGGTACGGTCTACAGCAGATTTTAGTTGACTTGCATCTTTTATATGATAGCAAGGTACAAAATCTATCTCATAGCCGTCTATTAATCCTGTGATATAAGGGTGTGATGCATATCTCTTCTCAGATTTACCATGAACCTTGTTAATACAATACTGTCCGAATTCAAGGCCATATTCTTTAAGCTCATCATCCGAGTAACTAAGTGGAAAAGTCATGAATATGTCAATATCTGCTTTGTTTTTAAGTGATGTTTTCTTAGCCATAGAACCTACAAGTCTACAATCAATATCTACGCCTTTACTATTAGCATATTCTAGTATTATGTTTATAAGCTTATCCGAGAAATCTATTATCTTTTTTCTTTCAGTAGCAGTTGGTTTGATTGTATCTAGTATTTTATCGTAAATATGTATCACCTATAATTATTTTAGTAAAACAAGTTTAATTTGGTGTTGAAAAAAAAATTTAAAAAGAAAATTTAATTGGTTGTTTTATATTTTTTTAGCACTTACAATAGTTATTGGATTTAATGCTTTCATCATAACTCCACGGTCTAATAGGTGACCTCGAGATACTGTTATGTTAACAACCTCTGGCTTTGCACCTAATTCTTTTAGCATGTGAACACTGTCAGTTGCTGTTTCTAGAACTATTGAAGTAATAATAATACGTCCACCAATTGGTAGTTTAAGATATCCTGTTTCGATAATGTTCTGAAGATTACCTCCACTTCCCCCTATCATTAATTTAGTAAAGTCTTCTATATTATCTAATGCTTTTAGACCTTCATCTTCTATTAATTCAACTTTGTTTTGAAGTCCGAATTTCTCAAGATTTTTTCTGGTAGTTTCTATTGCATCAGGATTCATGTCGATACTGTATACTTTTTTGGCACGTTTTGCAAATTCTAGGGTTAATCCGCCGGTACCACATCCAACATCAACTACAACATCTTCATCGGTTAATCGTACTTTACTAATAACAAGTGCTCTTATTTCTTCCTTTGTAGGTCCTGGTACTTTTTTTGTTTTGATGAATTCATCATCGGGTGTTATTTCGAAATACATTTAAAATTCTCCTAAAATTATTATATGTTATTATTAAGTTATTGTTTCCATTTTGTAAATAGATTATTATTAATATCAAGTATATCGAAAATTTTTCCTATAATAAAATCAATCTGGTCATCAATTGTTTTAGGTTTATGATAGAATCCAGGCATAGGTGGTAGGATTATTCCACCTTCTCTACTAATATTCACCATATTTTCTAGATGTATAGTACGTAAGGGAGTTTCACGAGGTACAATGATAAGTTTTCTTCTTTCTTTTAGTGTTACATCAGCAACACGATTTATAGTATTATCTGCATAACCATTACTTATTGCTGATACAGTTTTCATACTTGCTGGTATGATTATAGTAGCATCAAATTTAAATGAACCACTATTAATTATAGCACTAAGGTCATCTTCATCATAAAAGAAGCTTGCTATAGATTCAACATCCTTAACGGAGTAGTCTGTTTCATATTCTATGATGTCCTTTGCCATGTTGGATATCACAAGATGTGTTTCAATTTCCTTCTTTTTTAATTCTTCTAGTAATCTAATTCCATAGATTACTCCACTAGCACCTGTTATGCATACTACTATTTTCATTTTCATTGCCTCATAATATGTATTCTTCTTCTGTGTTATAGATAGGACCGTTAGGTGTAAGTTGGCTGGATTTAAGACAGATTTTATTCACTTCAAGTTTACCATAATAATTATTTTTTAGTTTTTTTAGTGTTTTTGTTAATTCTGTATTGTCAGATACTTTCTTTACTCTTCCTATGGTAATATGAGGAACATAATCATGTTCTTTTTTAAATCCTATCTTGTTAAATGATTCATCTAATTCTTTAGATAGTTTTATAGTGTTTTTATTCTTATCTCTGGCACCTACCCATATTACTCTTGGACGGTTATTGTTTGGAAATGTGCCTACTTTAGCTAACTTCAGAGTATATGGTTCATAGTTTTCTATTGTGTTGTTAATTATTTTAGAGATTTGTTTTTGTTTTCTTTTGTTAATATCTCCGAAGAATTTAAGAGTTAGATGAAGATTTTCATTTTCAACGTATTTGATTTTAGCATTTTTATTCTTTCTAAGAATATCTTGCGTATCGTTAATCTTGTTTTTTAGATAATCATCTAATTCTATTGCTAAAAATGCACGCATAAGAATTAACTCCATTATTTTTTCTTTAATGTATAAAATTTTTAATAATAAAAAAAGGGTTATATCACAGGGGTAATCCTGTGATATTAATTTAATTGGGGAATTGTTCTATTTATTTTTCAATAATTTGTTCTTCTATTGCCATTCCAAAGTGTCTTGCTCCTTCACTAAAGAATGCTAATATTTTGTCGCCTACTTTTAGTTTAGCTACAGATACGGGTTCTTGTTTGTCTGATACTAATCTAATTGTTTCAGCATTTTGTAGAAGTGTTCTGATTTTTATTCCTTCATATTCAGCTTCTACTAGTAGTAATGGACGTTTTTCTATTTTCACACGTCCTACTATTGCTGTTGATGCTTCACCTTTTGTGTTTATTGTAAGAACTTCATCTCCTGCTTCTAGTTCGGAGAGATATCTTGTTTTGTTTCCGGGTGTCATCACATATGCTTGTACAGGTCCTGCATTTACTCTAAATGGTCTTGAAGCTACATATTCACTTTCTAGTGTTTCACTGTGAACTAGGAATAATCCTGTGGCATATGATCCTATTAGCATTCCCTCACCTACTTGCATCATGGAGCAGGTGTCTACGCATACACGGTCTCCAATTCCTACTGGTTCCACTTTTGTTACTGTTGCTGCTTTAAGGTCATATGTTTCTTTGGATTCTTTTTCTATTAGGGTTCCTAATTTTCTTATTTCGCTTCCTTCATTTGATGATAGAAGTACTCCATCTGATCCATGTTCCATTGTTTCTAGTGCTAGTTTTGCTTCATCATAGTTTGGTACGTCTACAATTATTTTGCTGCTACGGTCTTGTAAGCTTGCTATGATGTTTTCTAGAGGGATAACTTTCCAATTTTTTCCTTTTAGTATAACATAATCTGCTACTGTTCCTAGTTTGGATACTAGTTTTTCATCTTCTTTATTGTTTATTTCGACGTATGCAGCTACTTGTTTTCCTTTGTTTTGTTCTTTTTTAACATCGGCTACTGTTACTTTTTCATTAAATCCTAGTAGTTTAATATCTGCATCATCTTTATCAGATATTATGGATACGTTTCCTAATTGTTTTATTGTATCGGTGTTGTCAAAGTCAAGGATATGATCAAATCCTGATTCTAATGCATCTACTATTGCATCTTTTCTATCGTTCCATGTTCCATTTGGTCTTATCCATGCAAATTTCATTGTTTTTCCCTCTTATTCTTTTAATATTTCTAATGCTTCGTCAGGTGTTGCTTTGTTATGTACAACTTCAACAAGTGCTCTTGTTATTTTAGTTGGGTTTTTAGCTTGGAATATGTTTCTTCCGAATGCTACTCCTGCTCCACCTACACTAATTGCATCGTATACCATTTCAAATAATTGTCTTTCTGTTTCAATTTTTGGTCCGCCTGCAATTATTACAGGTACTGGACATCCATCCACTACTTCTTTGAATGTGTCTGGGTCTCCGGTGTAGTTTGTTTTTACTATGTCAGCTCCAAGTTCTGCTCCTACACGTGCTGCTAGTTTAACTACTTCAGGGTCATGTTCATTCTCAATTTTTGGTCCTCTTGGGTACATCATTGCTAGTAATGGCATTCCCCATTCATCACATTCTTCTGCTATTCTACCAGTAGTTGCTAACATTTCTGGTTCTTTTTCTGAACCTATGTTTACGTGTACACTTACAGCGTCTGCACCTAATTGTAATGCTTTTTCTACGCTTGTTACTTGTACTTTGTGGTATGGGTCTATACTTAAATCTGTACTTGCAGATAAGTGTAAAATTAATCCTATATCACTACCGTATCCACGGTGTCCGTTTTTTACCATACCTTTATGCATAAGTACAGCATTAGCTCCACCATTTGCTACTGCATCAATGGTCTTTGTCATGTTAATTAGTCCTGGTATAGGTCCGCCAGATATTCCATGGTCCATTGGAGCTATAACACATTTTCCTGTCTTACGATTTATTATTCTTTCAATTCTTATTTTTTTTCCAATCATTGTATCCCTTTTAATAAAAATTTTCTATTTCAACGTATATCTATTATACGTTATTTTATGTTTTTTATTCTTTAAACAGTTATTGATTTTCATGTTCTCTATAGAGGTAATATTTTTATTATTTTGTTCTCTTTTTGAGTTCTGAGGGTATTATTTCTTTAGCAGAAGAAGTTAGATACCCCTTATTTGACAGGATATTTTCACTTGAAATGGACGTGTTTACAAAGTCCATCAAACCCCTGTTTCTTATTAAAGTTACACGTGGCCGAAGTATTGAAGACCATAAAAAGAATACTTTGAATACAGTATCCGGATGGTATCCTCCGCCAAGATCTATACATAAAACGTCAATATCATCACATTTTTTTGAAAATTCATATAATGATTTCTTATCCCGTACATCTAGCTGTTTAAATTCAATATTTCTATACTCTATTCCTAAATTGTGCATAGCCTCTACACTTTCAGGACTGTTATCAAAGGCATAAACAGTTCCATCTTGGCATAATCGTGACAATATCTTTGTGGATGTTCCAATATGACATCCTAACTCAACCACATTATCTAATAATTTAACATGTTTAATCATATCTTCTTGATATACATCTCTGTTATAACTAATATGAATCATGATTATCTCCTTGATCTTATTGATGTGGCTGCAAGAACTCCTGTTGAAAATGCTTTCTGCAAGTTATATCCGCCACATATTCCACATCCCTCTATAAGTTCTCCTACAATATATAAGTGAGGTACTATTTTTGATTCACATGTGTCAGGATTAATTTCTTTTCGTTTTATTCCGCTATTTGTCACTTGACTCTCATTTTCCAGAACATCTACAACCGTTAGTCTTGTTCTTTTTAATAAGTCTCTTATTTTCACCCTGTCTTTCTTAGTCACTTGATTTAACTTGGTTGTTTGGTCAATATTAATCTGTTCTAGAAATATTTCCACCATATTTTTTGGAAGATATTTGTGAAGATATCTCTTCAAGCCCTGTGTAGGATGTTTTTGAAAATCCTCCTGCAAGGTTTTATATAATGATTCATAAGTATAATCCGGAGTTACATCCATATTAAGAATAACTTCCCTGTTTTTACGTAAATGTCTTTCAATAGTCATACTATTATTCATTATTACAAATCCGCTAATTCCATTATGAGTGAATATTATTGAACCAGAATCCTTCACTATTGACTTGTTATCTGCTTTAAATTCAAGTTTTACAGGTAGTGTTATTCCTTGCAACTTATTTATCCAGGTTTCCTCTATTTTTATTGGTGAAAGACCACCCATATTTTTTGTATTCTTATGTCCTAATGCTACTGCAAAACGTTTACCATCACCAGTTGAACCAGTTTCAGGATAGGATAAACCTCCTGTAGCTAGTATAATGTTATTTGCACTAATACGGGTATTGTTATAATCTATGATAAATTGATTATCGTTTCTTGTTATTGAATTTACGTTACAGTTTAGCTTGTATTGAGTTTTCTTATTGTCAAGTATGTTTATTAACGTGTTTAATACAGTTTTTGATTTATCAGTAACTGGGAACACGCGGTTATCATCTTCCACTTTTGTTTTACAACCATTGGATTCTAGTAATTCTATAATGTCTTTATTAAAGAATATGTTGAAGGCTGGTCTAAAATAGTTTCCTGAGTTATAATAACTATTAATGTATTCCTTGAGTGTACTATTGTTGGTTAGATTGCAGCGTCCTCCTCCTGTAATCAGTAGCTTCTTTCCAAGAGTATTGTTTTTTTCTAGAATTATACTATGTGGGTCGTTAAGATATATTCCTGCTAATATACCACTTGCTCCTCCACCTATTATGACTGTATCATAATTCTTCACTTTTAATCAAATCCCTATTCATCAATTAGATTGTACATTATTCTGATTGAGTCAAGTAGTCCATGTGCATAGGCAATACAGGCAAATGAGGTTAGTTCGTCATCAATATCTAAATAATACTTTGTGTCTTTGTAATATCTTATAGCCATGTCTTTAACTAGCACTTCTTTTTCTGTTAAATCTAATTTTTCAACTTCTACAATATTATCTTCAAATATTTTTAAATCTTTAGTTATACGTTCTTCTGGTTTCATAATGAATCATATCCTCTTTTTAGTATATTATCTGTTTTTGATTGTTTATTTTAATATTCATAAAAATAGTCAGTATATTTCAATTGTAATTAAAAAAATTTAAAAAGAAAAAAATAGTTGGAATTAAATTATTAAGTATTAATTTCTAATAATTCAAAAAGTATTGGTTATTTATAGTTTTTTTGAGAAGAATATTTGCTTTTTCAATACTATAAAAAAATAGGAATAAGGAGGTTATTTTAATTGTTTAGTTCTACATATACATGGTATACTCTTTGGAATACTGTAATGTAACTGAGTATTGTTAGTAATGCCATTGTTATAAACATTATACTGTGTGATCCACCAAATATGGCTGCTATTATAGAACCTACAACAATTATAAGTAATCTTTCTGCTCTTTCTGCAATTCCCACTGAACATTTTATTCCTTCACTTTCTGCCCGTGAACGAACATAACTCACTGTTAATGAAGAATGTATTGCTAAAGCTCCTAGTATTGGGTCTACAAATCCACTATACATTATTCCTATAATTATAGCAGCATCTGCAAAACGATCACAAGTGGAATCTAAAAATCCTCCAAATTTTGTTTTACGATTTTGAGAGCGTGCAATTGCTCCATCTATCATATCACAGACTCCACTAACAAGAATGAATAATGCTCCAGCTGCTAAATTTCCTGAAGCAAATAATACTCCTGCAAAAATACTAATAAATAATCCAAGCAACGTGATTATGTTTGGATTTATAGGTATGTTTTTACCTATCTTTCCTGTAATTTCATTAGTCTGTGGTCGTAATCTATTATTTAACATAGTATTTTATTTATAAATTAGGTTATATATAAGTATATAATTAATTTTAGTGGATGGTAGAATGAATATAGTAGAAAACCCTAATAAAAAAGAGTTAGAATGTGTGATTTCTGATTTAAAAAAGGGTCATTTGATTGTTTATCCTACTGATACAATTTATGGTATAGGAGCAAATATTTATGAAAATGATGCTCTGAAGAAGGTGTATGATGTTAAACATAGGGATATTTCAAAACCAGTATCATTATGTTTACATGATATTAATCAAATGGAGGATGTGGCATATTTAACTAAGCCTATAAAAGATATTATAGAAAAGATTCTGCCAGGACCATACACATTATTACTCGAGAAAAGGGATATTGTTCCGGATATTTTAACTTCAAATACCAGTATTGTTGGTGTTAGAATACCCAATAATAGGCTATGTTATGAATTAACAAAAGAGTTCCCTATTACAAGTACTAGTGCTAATATATCTAACATGGAAACTCCTAATAATATTGATGATATTGTTAAGCAATTAGGAAGTAAAATAAACACCTATATTGATTGTGGAGATGTAACAGATAATACTCCTTCTACAATTATTGATTTAACTGGTGAATATCCTGAAATTATAAGAAATACTCAGCAGCATACTAAATTATTAGAGAGTATATTGAAAATTAATTTATATTAATTATTTTAATAACTATTATTATAGGAAGTGTAATCATGGTTGTCACTGATAAATTAGGAAGAGAAATAACTGAAGGTGCACATGTAATATATACAAATGTCGGAACTATTGGTAAGGTTCAGGATATTAAAACAGATGAAAATGGATCCTGGGTTCTTATACAAATTGATGAATTAACAAAACTTTGGTATAACACAGAATATGTGGAATTAACAGATCAGACATCCAAAGTAACATTCAATGAAGAAAAGGATAAAGAAGTATCCATTGATGATATTAAGGATGAACTTAAAAATAATTTTGAAAACACGGAAATGGGTGATGATGGAGTAGGAGGAGGATAACCTCCTAAATCATTATAAACTATTTTTATTTAATTTTTTTAATCTAAATCTTCTCTGATTTTTTGATAAACATTATTTTTCTTATTATTCATTTCGTATTCAATCATTCTAGCTTTTCTATCAATTTTCTTATTCATTTTATATAATTCAACATCAATCTCATGATATTTCTTGTTAAATAATTTTTGATGTTCTGAATTAATTTGATCCTTAGAGTCAATAAGGTCATGATATACTTCACCAATACTACTGTCAGAGATTAAACTTTCAACAGTATACTTATCACTTTTTAATTTTTCATCTAAATCCTTTACTCCTTTATCAATTAACTCGTCACGTATTTTTTCACGTTTTTCAAGAGTTTCGTCAATTAAATCTTTAGTTTTTGACCTAAGCATAATTACCACCTAACCCTTCATTGATTATTCATCTGGAATAACAGCTATACAATATCTACACACTGCTTTTTCATTATCTATATTGTATTTTTTCACAGGACAATAATATTTTTCACCATCAGTATAGATACTTACCATACCAGGGAATACGGTGCCAGGAAGATGCACTGGCCTATGTTTTAGATATGTTGTATATACTACAATTACATTTAATATATGTCCTACTAATTCATCATTATCATCAAGTAGTTCATTAATTTCCTTTGCTTCTTTTTCTGTTATCTGACCTTCAAAGTTTATCTTTGTATTCTTCAGCATTGCAAATCTACTGATAATTACATTGAGTACGGATTCAGTGTATTTCTTCTTATACTCTCTTGGCAAGTATCGTGTGTCTTCATTGAATTGAAATGATAACTCATATAACTCTTCTAATGTTACATTTTTTATTTCATTCTGTAACATTTCTTTTAGTTTATTTTTTTCTAATCCTGCTTTAACTTTTTCCATACTTTATTCACTCCTTATTTTCATAGAATTTTATAATATTTTCTGCAGTTTTTTCTCCAATACCATCAATACGTGTTAAATCTTTAATACGAGCATTACCCAGATTATCTCCATATGTATCAACAAGGGTACGTGCACGTTGTCGACCTAAACGTTTTATACCAACAACTAATGGTATTAATTCTTCTTTTACTCCATAATATAATCTTGATGCTAGTTTATCTATCTCATTAAGGAATTTGTAATTACCGAGGACATCACATATATCATAGAAGTATTTGACAAGGTTGGATGCTTCATAACTAGCTCTTCTTGTAGAAGCTGCATAGACCTTTAAGTAATTCTCAATTTCATATTCTTTTCTTTCATTAATCCATTCTAGTAGACTTGCAGCTGTTGATTCATTATTAGATACAAAGCTTATAAATACTCCATTTTTACTTAAAACTTCCTTGATATTATCCTTGTTTGCCCTAAATTTAGTGTTGATTTTTGGCATGTCATGTGTCTTTGATATTTCATATATAAGTGATCCCGGATTAAAGTTATCACCCATCATTGTACTGTAATCTTTAAGTTTTACTGCAGTTTTTACCTCATAATTATTCCTTGAAATCAGTGTTCCAAGAGGCGTTGTTTGTAGTCCTGACGGAGTAATTCGTATAATACCATTCTGTACAAGATATTCTAGTGCACTAGATATTTCATATTTTATGGATTCATCTGAAAAGCCTAGACTCATAGTGTTATAGGTATGTGATATCTGGAATCCATAGAATGTCTTGTTAAAGAAATCTACAAGCTCATCCATGTCTTTTGCAAATCCACTTGATACCTGTGTTATGATTTGTTTTAGTACTGCATCTTCGTTATCTATGAGTTTGGAGTTTGTCACCTCTATTTCTCCATGTACATAGTATTCATCAAGATTGAATGCTTCATCATATGTTTTTGCTAGTAGGTAGGAGTATCCTTCGGTATCAAAGCCGGGTCTTCCAGCTCTTCCTGACATCTGTTCATAGTCAAATACAGGTATATTTGTCTGTCCTTGATCAGTCCATCGTGTATAATCACGTATAACTACATTTTTTGATGGAAGGTTTACACCATACATAAGACTAGGTGTTGCTGTTATCATTAGAAGATTACCATTAACAAATTCTTCTTCTATTATTTCCTTTTGTTTATCAAATAATCCTGCATGGTGGAAAGCTATACCATTTTTAACACAATCCGCTAGTTTGTAACAGACTTCCGTTGGCTGTGTATTGTTTCTTCGAGGAACATCCAGTATATCCTCAGCTATGTTATTGAATATTTCTCTTTTACCATCAGGTATGTATTTTGAAATTTTCTTGGACATATTCTGAGCTAATGATTCTGTGAATCTTCTAGTAGATACAAATGTTAACATTTGTGAGGATTCATTAAGTGAATCATTAAGTATCTTAAATACCATGTTGTTTTTATCTTTTGTTCCGAATTCCTCAGCACATAGTACTTCCTTATGTAAGGGTACTGGTCGGTAGTCATGGGTCACTACTTCTGCTTCTAGCCAGTGTGCCATTTCGTCCATGTTCTGTAGTGTTGCTGAAAGTGCTATTATTCTTATTCCAGGGTTATGTTCCTTTATTCTTGTTATTGCACATTCTATTGTTGGTCCCCTTGAATAATCGCCTATCATATGGAATTCGTCTAGTATGAGAAGATCTATTTCATTTAACACATTTCTTGAAAATCTTGTTAATGCATCGAAGGATTCAAAGACCATTACTGCAATGTCTGCTCTTGACGGATGTTTTCCTACTTTAAATCCAAATTTCTCAAATACTTTGAATTCCTTGTATTTCTCATTTTGTAGTGAGATTAAAGGAACAGCATATACTACTTTACCCCCTTTGAGTAATACTTTAAGCGCTGCTAATACTCCTAGTACTGTCTTTCCACTTGCTGTTGGAATAGATATAATATAATTCTCATCATTATCTAGATATCCTGATTCTATCACTGCTTTTTGTGCTGGATTATATTCTTCTATATATGGATAACACTCTTTCATTATCTTCTGAATATCAGGATCTATATTATTCAAAAGTTCACCTCCACTTTAGTTTAGCTCCAGTTTTATTCTAATTTTAGTTATTTATTTTATATTATTTATGTATGGAATATTCATTTTAGAATATTTTTCTATTATTCGTTTACGTGCATTTTTTCCTATTTCCTCTCTTCTAGTTTTATCCTCTATAAGATTATCTATAGCGTGGGATAGTTTTGTCGGATTTCTTGTGGGTACTATTATTCCATTTGTATTATTTGTTATGGTTGTTCTTATATTGCCCGTATCTGTTGATATTAATGGTTTTCCACAGGACATACTTTCAAGTGCTACTATACTAGCGCCCTCTGATACTGATGGTAACACCATTATATCTGATTCGGGTATTATCTTTTCGGGTTCCATTGTTTTTCCCATTAGGTATGTGTCTTGGATATTATTTTCTCTTATAATATTTGAAAGCTTGTCATGTTCTGGACCGTCACCATAGATTAGAAGAGTGTACTCTGTTTCTGATATTTTCTTTGCTTCCAAGAGGTATTCTAGTCCTTTTTGTTCTACGAGGTTTCCTATGAACATTACTATTGGCATGTTATATTTCTTGTTTAATGTTTTTTTATCAGGGATTATTGGTTTGAATTTCTCTGTATTCACAGTGTTGGGTGTTATACTTGACTTTTCTTTTAATCCAGGTATTCCAATTTGTAATGCTTTTTCCTCTAATTTTTCACTTACAAAATATACTTCATCCGCCCTTTTCAGGGTTCGTTTTATTAGTTGTTTTGTAATCATGTTTGTAGATAATATATTTATGTCTGATCCATGTGCAGTTATCACTATCTTTACATGACTATCTTTAATTAATGATGCTACTAATCCAGGAGGAATTATGTAATTTGCATGAATTACATCTATATTATATTCTTTGACAATTCTTTTTAGAAGCTTATAACTGGATATTGTGAAGCTTATACCTCTTAGCAGAGGAATATTAATAACATTTGCCTCAAACACGTTATCTTTTCTTGGACAATTCTGTGCATAAGTTAATATATATACATTATGTCCTCTACTTCTTAATTCATCCTCTAATTGTTTAGTGTATGTTGCTATTCCACCAACCTGTGGGGGATATTGACCTAATATACATATATTCATAATAGCACCTAATGTATTCTAATTCTTCCATTCAAATGGTATATCTTTCATTTTAGAAGGTGTTAATATTGTTCCATCCATTTTAGCTATTATTGCATGGAATTCTATGTTATATTTTGAGTTACATAATTCTATAATCTTATCTGCAATTAATTCAAATACTTCTGTTGTAATGCCTTTCTTGTCTAGTATTTTTATAACATCTTCTGTGGTGATACAATCATATACGGCTTGTAATGTTTCCTTATCTGCCCCTATTAGTGCAGTGTATGCTGTCATTATCTCTCGTCTTGCATCTGCAACACTCTGTTTTGTGTTAAATATTCCTGCTGCAATTTTTATTAGTTTACCTGCATGGCCAAAAAGTGTGATAGATTTTATTTTTCCAGTTTTATCAGCTTCATCTAACATGTATCCTACAAAGTTACTCATCTCTATTATTGCATCCTCATCTATTACTAATCTCTCATTTGCTATTCTTGTTCCAATATTTCCTGGTACAAATAGTAAATCTTCATATTTATTAGCTATTGCAACATCTATCTGTATTTTTAATGAGTCTGTGTATGCTTTTGAAGACATTGGACGGGCTATACCTGTTGTTCCTAATATAGATATACCATCTATTATTCCAAGTCGGCTATTCATTGTTTTAGGTGCTATTTCTTTTCCTTCAGGAATAATAATTTTCACTATAGCTCCCTTATTTTCTGGAAGATATTTTTTAACATTTGCTTTTATCATTTTTCTTGGAACAGGATTTATAGCATATTCTCCAACAGGTATTTGGAGTCCAGATTTAGTTACTTTTCCCACTCCTTCTCCGGCAGTTATTTCCACGTTACCAGCATCATCAGTTAAGGTCACCTCTGATTTAATAAGGATTCCACGTGTAACATCAGGATCATTATATGTAGGTTTTCTAACGGTTGATATAGCTTTATTTTTACTTAATAATTTGTTATCTTCTATTTCAACTGTTAGTTCATCATTTGGAGCAGTTATTTCAATTACTTCAGGAGCTTTATCTGTTATGGTGAGTATTGCTGCTACACTAGCTGCTGTTGCAACACTTCCAGTGGTAATTCCTGATTTTTCATCAGAGTTTTTATGAGCTTCTATTTTAATTCCCCCATTTATGGATGGTTATATTGTATTTGAATTTTTATTAATTCTTTTTATTAATTAATATATTATGAGTTAATTATTCTAAAATATTTCATATAAAATTTGAATTAATTAGCATTATATTATTTAGATGTATTAGAGGATTAAAATGAAAATTTAGATAAATTTTAAATTATTAAAAAAAGTTTAAAAAAAGAAGGGTATGGGTTTATATTTTTTCTTTTAGTTTTTCGATTAGTTCATCAGATTCTGGTGCACCAATGAATGCTACTTCACCATCTATAACTACTGTTGGTACAGACATAATCTGGTATTCTCTTACTTTGTCCATATGTTCATTTACGTCTAGGTGTTCATACTCTATTTTGTCACCTAATTCTTTTACTGCATCTTCTGCAGCTGCTACTGCCATTGGGCAGTATGGACATGATTGTGATGTGTAAACTTCTAATTTTACTGCCATTGATAGTCCTCCTTAAATTATTATAATTAATATTTTGTCTGTCATTTTTTTTTATTTATTTTTTTCTTTCTTATGATTTTATAAATACTTCTTGTATATATAAATTTTTTTCTATTATTTTGTTTTAGGAGTGTATTCAGAATGTATTATATATTATTATGTATTTTTTTTTATTTTCCATGTAGGGGTTAATGGTTAAATTTATGAATATAGGGGAAGATATATAATATATAAATTAGAGAAGTGTATATTTATGGTTATAGTTCGTTCACCAGCATCTGCAACTGTAGTCAATGCTATAAGTATGGGTAAAGGTTCTGCTTTTGGTATAAAATTATATGTTACTGCAGATGTCACTGTTTTAAATTATGATTCAGATAAAGATATTGAATGTAGATTTAAGAGTCTTGATGATCCAGATATGGACTCTGAACTTGTTGAATTATGTATTAGAATGGTTTATGATGAATTAAATAAGTATGATGATTTTAATTTAAAAAATATTTGTTTAAAAGTTGAGACTAAATCGGATATTCCACCAGGTTCTGGTTTATCTAGCAGTAGTGCTGCTTCAAATTCAGTTGTATATGCTACTTTTTTATTATTACTTGAAGAAGCTGGTATGACAAGGGAAGATGTTGATATATCTGAGTGGGATCTTCTTAATATTGGTATTGATGCATCATTAGAGGTTGGTGTTACTAAAACTGGTTCTTTTGACGATGCTACTGCATCATTTTATGGTGGTTGGAAGGTTACTAATAATTATAATAGAGAAATTTTACATGATTATCTAGTTGACTATTCGAAAGTTTTAATATATATACCGAACAAATCGTTATATACTGCACAGTCTGATGTTAAGGCTATGCAAACCTTAGCACCACTTGTGGAAATAGCATTTTCATATGCTATGAAAAAGAATATTGAGAAAGCTCTTACTCTGAATGGCTTCTTATTTTGTGTTGCATTGAATGTAGATTCTCAAGTTTCAATGGATGCACTTAAAGCAGGAGCAAAGGCTGCAGGATTATCTGGAACAGGTTCTGCATATTCTATATTAGTAGATGATTCAACGGATATTGATGAAATAAAAAGTGCACTTTCAAAGTATCCTGGAAGATTAGTAGAAACTGAGCCTGATAATGTGGGATCTGTAGTATTAGATAACTTGTGATAATATGAATAAAGAAGAAGCAGAAAATTTATTAAAAGAATCCCGGGATAAAATAGACGTGCTAGATGAACAAATAATAAATTTAATTGTTAAACGTACATCTCTGGCATATGATATTGCAATATCTAAGAAAGCTCTTAATAAAGAGTTATTAGATACTTCAAGGGAAAATATTATCCATGATAAGATAAATAATTTGTTAGATGGTATAGATATTGATAAAGATAGTGTGATAGAAATCTTTGGCATTCTAGCATCTATGAGTAAAGAAGAGCAGAAAAAATATTTAGATTAACGTTAATTTAAAAAAAGAATTTTTTATACAAAATATATGGAGGCATGATTATGGGAAACATAAGAACAACATTCGTAAAAAGAACAGCAAAAGAATTATTAGAATTACACGGTGATAAATTCACAAACGATTTCGAAAACAACAAACAAGTAGTTGCCGAATACTCAACAGTATCCACAAAACACTTAAGAAATCAAATTGCTGGATATGCAACTCACCTTTTAGAACAATAAATAATTAAATTATTTATTTTTAATCTATTTTTTTTAAATAAATTTTATATTCTATTTAATTGGACTATTTTTTAATACTATTACTCAGTCATAGTCACTATTTTTTAATCACATTACCTGAAATTCTACTTTAATGATTTATAAATATATATAAAAATTTTTAATAGTATAAAATCATATATTTATTTAATAATAACTTTATGGTTAACTTGTTATTAAGAAAAAATATTATTTATAAGAATAATTAGAATAAAAGGTGAATTTATGGGAATAATCGTGGCGAAATTTGGTGGTACATCTGTAGGTACAGGAGAAAGGATTCATAAAGCTGCCAATTCCGTTGTTAATGAATACATGCAGGGAAATCAAATAGTGGTTGTGGTCTCTGCTATTAATAAAACTACTGATGAATCTATAAAATTAGTTGATGAATCAATTGGAGAAAATATCACTGAAAAACAATTAGCAGGCATCCTCTCCATGGGAGAAATGCAAAGTGTACGTATAATGGCTGCTACAATAGAGTCACTAGGTGTTAAAGCAGAATATATTGACCCATTCAGTGAAAAATGGCCTGTAATAACAGATAATAATTATCTAAATGCTAAAATAGACAGGAAAGAAACAAAGAAACGAGTAGAAGAACATATTCAGAAACTATTAAATCAAGGGATTATACCAGTAGTATGTGGCTTCCTAGGAAGAGATGATGAGGGATGTGTAACAACTCTTGGTAGAGGTGGAAGTGATGTTTCAGCATTTTTAATAGGGCACTGTTTAAATGCTGATGAAGTAATAATAGTTACAGATGTAAAAGGAGTCATGTCCACAGATCCACGTAAACTAAACACTGCTCGTAAATTAGATAAAATTACAGTAGAAGAAATGATTGATTTAGCAAATTATGGAGCACAGGTATTACATCCTAATGCATTAAGATTCAAGGATCCAAATATAAAAGCAAAAATAATTAGTTTTGAATATGGAGATTTGAGAGTACAGGGGACTGATATTATAGGACCAACTTATTCTGAAGAAGATGTTATAACAATAACAAAATTAGATGAAAAATTATCCTTGGTCGCTGTAGTAGGCGAAAATTTAATGAATAAACAGGGAATAATTGCAAATATTACAGAGAAAGTATATGAAAATAACATTGGAATCTATGGTATTTCAACTGGCGAAAGTTCTATAACATTATTCTTCAAGGAAAAAGATGCAAGTAAGGCACATGAAGTATTACATGATCTTATAATACATGGTGATAGATTAAGTTCTATATCATTAGGTCAAAAGATTGCAATGATTTCTGTTGTAAGTCATGATTTTATTGATACACCAGGCATAATAACAAGTATAACAAAACCGTTACATGAAAACAATATAAATATAGTTGAATTATCCTCTAGCCAAACAGCAGTAATAGTATTTGTTGATTGGAGTGATGGTGATAAAGCATATAAGCTAATTAAGGAGAATTTACAATGAATTTAGATGGAACACACGTAGCAATGATAACACCTATGGATGCAGATAATAATATTGATGAAGAAAAATTCAGAAGTTTAATAGATTTTCTCATAGAAGGAGGAGTATCTGGAGTAGTTGCTGCAGGAACTACTGGTGAATCAGCAACAATGAGCCATTCTGAACATCAAAAAGTAATAGATATAATGGTTGATGAAGCTAATGGAAAAGTCACAACCATAGCTGGAGCAGGAAGTAATGCAACATCAGAAGCACAGGATTTAGTAAAATATGCTGAAGATGCAGGGGCAGACACAGCACTAGTAATAACACCATACTATAATAAACCACAACAAAGTGGATTATATAACCACTTCAAAATACTCAATGATTCAAACAACATTCCTATAATAGCATACAACGTACCTTCAAGAACAGGAGTAGATTTAGCAGTAGATACAATAATAGACTTAGCAAAACTTGATAATATAGTAGCAATAAAAGAAGCAAACCCTGACCTTAATAAACTTGCAAATGTATTCAGCCAATTAACAAAAAACAACTTAACAGATAATTTCACAGTACTATCTGGAAACGACTCTCTTACACTACCTATGATATCCCAAGGAGCAAGAGGAGTAGTAAGTGTAGTAGCAAACATACTACCTGATGAAATGTCTGACATGGTAAACAGTGCATTAAAGGGGGATTATGATAAAGCAAGAGAATTATCAAATGATTTATTTGATTTAATGGATGTTTTATTTATAGAAGCTAGTCCAGCACCAACTAAAAAAGCATTAAGACTAATGGGACATGATGTTGGTGGACTAAGAATGCCTATAAATGAAATTTGTAAAGAAAATGAAGAAATACTAACAGAAGTACTTAAAAACCACAATTTAATATAAAATAATAATTTGGAGAGATAATCACATGATAAAAGTAGCAGTAACAGGTTGCGCAGGAAATATGGGTTCTAGAATAATTAGAACAGTACAAGCACAAGATAATATGGAAGTAGTATTAGGTATAGAAATTCCTAACACACCTTTAGAAGGTAAAGATTTAGGAGAACAATTAGGATTAGGAACTATGGGCGTTGAAATAATAGGCTCACAAAACCTAAAAGAAGGATTAGAATCAGTTAAACCAGATGTATTAGTAGATTTCACAATAGCATCAGCAGCAGTAGAAACAGTAAAAACATGTGCAGAATGTGGAGTAAATGTTGTTGTAGGAACAACTGGATTAACAGATGAACAATTAGATGTTATGCATAAGGCAATAAAAGACAATGATGTAAAAGCAGTAATATCTCCTAACATGGCTACCGGTGTAAACGTATTCTTTGAAATCGTAGGACAAGTAGCAAAAATACTAGGTAATGACTATGATGTAGAAATAATAGAAGCTCACCATCATAACAAACAAGACGCACCATCAGGAACAGCTAAAAGAGCAGCAGAAATTATAGCTGAAAACCTTGACTTAAATCTTAAAGAAAATGCTTGTTATGGAAGAGAAGGTATGGTTGGTAAACGTCCTAAAGATGAAATAGGAATTCATGCTGTACGTGGTGGAGACATTGTTGGAGATCATACTGTAATGTTTGCAGGTGATGGTGAAAGAATAGAAGTAGTTCACAGAGCATCATCAAGACAAGCATTTGCAAATGGTGTGATAAGAGCAATTAACTATCAAAATACTAAACAAGATAAAAATATTGCAGACATGTTTGATGTACTTGGATTATAAATAAAGTACTAATGGAATTATGGAATGATTAAAATGGTAAAAAATGTATGTGTACTTGGTGCTACTGGAATGGTAGGACAGAGATTTATACAATTACTCTCCAATATACCTGACTTTAATATTGTAAATGTAGCAGCTTCAGAAAGGTCTGCAGGTAAAAGATATGAAGATGCAGTAACATGGCATCAGACAACACCTATACCTGAAGAAGTAAGGGATATGAGAATAGTAAACACTGATCCTAATGAAGTTAGTGATGATGTAGACTTTGTATTTGCTTCATTACCAGCACAGCTTGCTGGACCAGTAGAAGCTGCATTTGCAGAAAAATTCATTGTAGCATCAAATGCTAGTGTTAATCGTATGAAAGAAAATATTCCTCTTGTAATTCCAGAGGTTAACCCTGAACATCTTGAAATGATGGAATTACAGAAAGATATTAATGGATGGGATGGATGTATAGTAACAAATCCTAACTGTTCAACAATAGCATTAACATTAACTCTTAAACCATTATTTGATAAATATACATTCAGAAGAGTAACTGTTACTACAATGCAGGCAATTAGTGGTGCAGGATATAATGGTGTTCCATCAATGGGTATACTTGATAATATTATACCATACATTGGCAGTGAAGAGGAAAAGATGCAGTCTGAAACATTACATTTACTAGGTAAAGTAAATGGTGGATTAGTTGAAAAAGCAGATTTCCCACTCAGTGCATCATGTAATAGAGTAGCTGTTGTAGACGGTCATACAGAATCTGTTGCAATAGAATTTGAGGAAGATGATGTTACTGTTGAGGATATAGAAAAAACAATGTCTGAATTCAGAGGATTACCGCAGAAAGAAAAATTATCCTTTGCTCCAGAACAACCGGTTATTGTAAGAAAAGAGGAGGATAGACCACAGCCTCGTATGGACAGGGATGCTGGTCATGGTATGAGTGTTTCTGTTGGTCGTGTACGTGAAGATGTATTCGATAACAGTTTCAAGTATACACTAGTAGGACATAACACTATACGTGGTGCAGCAGGAGCTTCAATATTAAATGCTCAGTTAATTTCTAAATTATATTTATAAGTCAGATTTAACCCCACCAATTCTTTTCCTTTTTTTTCAATTTCTTTTATTTAGATGATTATCATGATTTCATTATATTCTATAGATGTGGCGATACTTGAGTTTGTGAATTTATCGTATCATACACCTTTTACTAATATGTTAGCTCAGCTTGTTTCATGTATGGGTATACTTTATTTTGGATTAGCTGTAGCAGTGATATTATATCTACTTGGTGGCAAAAAAGAAAAGCATGTTGCTAAAAGGTTATTTGTTATACTATTAGTGACTTATGTTTTAGTTCAGATAGTGAAAATTTGTGTCATGCGTCCAAGACCTTATACTGTGTTATCTACATTGATTGTTGTGAGTCTGGAACCAGATTTTTCATTTCCATCAGGACATACTGCATTAAGTACTGCATGGGCATATGTATTAGGAAAGAATTATGGACATCGTAGATATTTTATGATAATACCTATACTTGTAGGACTTTCTAGATTATATTTAGGGGTACACTATCCATCAGATGTAATTGGTGGTTTTTTATTTGGTATTTTCACCGTTTATCTATGTGAATATTTGTTTATGAATAAAACAATAAGAAAATACTTATAATAAAGAAAAACTTTTAAACTTTAAAATTAATATATATAAATTAGTGATGAATATGGCGTTTTTAAAGGATGTAGAATCAGAGGAATTGAGAGAACTAGTAAAATCTTGTTTTAAAGAAATAAATAGCCTTAAAGAGCAATTAAATGAAGAAAACAAGGATATCAAGACAAACGAAGTAGTAAAAAACGTTTTAATACAAAATGAGAGTAATAAATCAGATTTACATAAAAGAATAAATGAATTATCAGACGAATTAGAAAAGCAAGAAAATGCTCTCAAAGAAAATGAACTTAAAATACAGGAAAAAGACACACAATTAAAGGAAAAAGATTTACAAATAAGTGAAATACAATCCAAACTAGAGACTTCCCTATCTTCTTTAAATTCAACAGAAGATGTAGATGAATATAAAAAACAAATAAACGACCTTCAAGATAAAATAAGAACACAGAATGTAGAAATATCAGAACTAAAGGAATCTGAAAAAATATCAGATGATGATGCAGAAAAAGATTTAAAAGATGAAATTTCAAGACTAAAATCTGAAAATGAACAACTTAAGGGAGCATCATCACAGACAGAAATTCATCAACTAAAAACTGTAATAGATAGACAAAATGAAGAATTAAAAGAGATTCCTGAACTAAAAAATCAACTAACAAGAGAAGTTGGACTGAGAGATCAGAAGATAAAAAAATACGAAGAAGAAATAGAATCCTTAAAAAATAATAATACTAATGCAGATAATGCTGAGAGTGAACAAAGGATAGCTGAATTAGAACAACAATTAGCAGAAATACAGGATGCAGCAACGACAGAAAATCAAGAAACAGTAACAGAACTAAATAATAAAATAGAACAATTAGAACAAGAAAATAACTTGTTAAAAGAACAATCAACATCTGATGAATCATTAACATCAAGCAGTATACTGGAAGATTACACCAAGAAATCAGAAGAACTAATCTCACTAAGAGCAGATTATCAAAGACTAGAAGATTCAAATAAGATAACAGGATTTAAGATGGAAGAGTTACAAAAAGAAAACGCCAAATTAAAAAACTCTGTAAATCTTAATGATTCATCTGAAATAGAAGCTCTCAAAGAATCAGTTATAGACAAAGAACAACAACTCAAAATAGCAAATGACAAGATAAAACAACTAAACAATAAAATAAAAGAAACAGAATCACAAGTAGAAGAAATTAAAAACGTACCAGACACAGAATACAACACAATAAAACAAGAACTAGTTGATAAAAATAATGATTATGATGTTCTAAAGAAAGAATATGATACCTTACAACAACAATACATAAACATCGAAACAGACAACAAAGAATTAAGTGATAAATTAACAGAAATATCACAAGAATCAGAAAACAACAATTTCAAAGAAGAATTAGATGAAAAAATTTCACAACTAGAAGAATTACAACAACAATACTCTGACCTAGAAGAGAAGAACGAGAAATTATCAAATGAATTAACAGAAACAAGAGAAAAGACTGGTGAACAACAAGATCTTAAAAAAGATTTCAACGAGAAAACAATAGAATTAAACACATTACAGCAAAGATACGATGATCTTAAAGACAGTAATCAAAAATTAGCAGAAGAACTATCAGAACTCAAAGGAAAAAATAATGAACAAGATGCAGCAATAAGATCATTAACTCAAGATAATGATGCAAACGAATCAAAAGTAAAAGATTTAGAGAATCTATTATCTAAAAAAGATGATGAACTAGCAGAACTAAAAGTAAAATTAGACTCAGTTGACATAGAATCACAATCACGGGAAGAATCATCTGATTTAAATAATCAACTTAAAGAAACTAAAAAACAATTATATGATAAAGATGCAGAATATGACAAATTAAAACTAGATTACAATCAACTACGCAGAAATACTTCAGCACAAATAAGAGAACTCAATGAAGGACTAGAACAAGTAAGTAATGATAATGAAAAAATAAAATCAGAGAAAGAATATCTTGAAAAAGCATTAAATGAGAAAAATACATCAATTAACAAGTTAGAACAAGAGAAAAACTCATTAGATATACTAATAAAAGAAAAAGATTCCGATTACCAGAACTTAAGAAATAATTACCTGGAAACTAGAAAAAACTCTGAAGATCAAATAAGCAAATTAAAACAAGATGTTCAAGATAAAAATGATAAAATAGCAGCATTACCTCAAAAATTAGAATTAAAGGACATTGAAATATCACAGCTAAATAAATTACTCAAATCAAGTGAAGTAGAAACCACTAGTAAAAACAAGGAAATCAAAGATTTAAGAAATAATTTACAGCTTGCACAGGAAAAAATCAAGAACTTAACAGATAAATTATCAGAAAGTTCCAACGCTGTAGAAGAAAAATTATCCTCAAAAGAAGATGAAATATTCAAATTAAAAGAGAACTTTAACGCTGATAAGAAAGAAAAAGACCAGGAAATAACCAAACTTACTTCCTTACTTAACCAGAGAAAATATAAGATTGATGAATTAACTGAAAGTATTGAATCATTAAATAATGATATTGATTCCTTGAAATCTAATCTTAAAGATGAATCTGATAGAAATTCACAATCTGCAGAAATTATTCAATTAAAAGATAAACAAATAAGAGATAGAGAAGAATCAGTAGAGGATTTAAACAGACAACTTGAAAGATTAGAAAACAAATTAAAACTTAAAGATGATGATTTAACTGACTTAAATAATGTCATTTCAGATAAAGATGGTGTAATTAATAATCTTAAAACAGAGATTGACGATGCTAATAGGAAACTTGTAGAAATGGATAATTTATCTGAAGAGATAACTAGAAAAGATGGAGTTATTGAGGATAAAGAAAAACTTATACAAGAAAACTCACGAGCTCTTGAAGTTGAGAATACCCGTATAGCTGAGCTTAAAGACATTGTTGAACGTAAAAATCAAGATATAGAAAATCATAAAAAACTTATCTCTGACAAGAATGAGGAATTAGATAAACTTAAAGATTTAAAACCTCGTGTACGTGAATTAGAATCTGAAAAAGCAACTTTAAAAACAGATTATGAGAAAGAAATAGCTTCATTAAAATCTGATCTTTCAAAGATTGATCTCTTACATGAAGAGAATGAGAAAAATTCACAGGAAATCAATAGGTTAAATGAGGAACTTGATGACAAAGATGCTCAACTTACAGATTATGAAAGGTATAAGGATTTCTTCACAGTGATGATTGCTAAACCATTACCTGGTCTAACAAGTTTCCAATCACAAATTTATCAATTATTACCTGATGCTAAGAGTGCTACAGAATTATATGATTACTTATTAGAGTTAGGTTTCACAGATCTTGAGAAAGAGAACTTTGCTAAAACACTTAAAGCATTAGAAAAACGTGAATATTATCAGAGAGCACGTGATGGAGATAGAGTTATTTGGGTAAAATCAGGTAAATAAACTCCACACTTCTCTTTAATTACTTTTTTTTATATTATTTTCTGTTTTTATTTGATTATATTTGATTTAATCTTTTTCTGTGTTTTGTACAGAAAAATAACCGCAAAGTATTTATATAAGGTCAAACCCATTTATGAATATAGACTGATTATGAAATTTAGATTTTTTAATGAAATAATATTAAACTAAAAATATATGATTTAAATTAATAGAGGTAATAACATGGCACAACAACAACAACAACCATTAATCATCTTACCTGAAGGAACATCAAGAAGCATAGGTAGAGATGCACAAAGAAACAATATCTTAGCTGCAAAAGTATTAGCAGAAACAGTAAGAACAACATTAGGTCCAAAAGGAATGGACAAAATGCTTGTAGACGGACTAGGAGATATTGTAGTAACAAACGACGGTGTAACAATCCTAAAAGAAATGGATATTGAACACCCTGCAGCAAAAATGTTAGTAGAAGTTGCAAAAACACAAGAAGACGAAGTTGGAGACGGAACAACAACAGCAGTAATTATCGCAGGAGAATTACTCAAAAAATCAGAAGATTTATTAGACCAGGAAATCCACCCAACAATCATAGCATTAGGATACAGACAAGCAGCAGCAAAAGCAATCGAATTATTAGACGACATTGCAATTGATGCAAAAGATGAAGATACCTTAACCAAAGTTGCAATGACAGCAATGACTGGTAAAGGAACAGAAAAAGCAAGAGAACCATTAGCAGAGCTCATCGTAGGTGCAGTAAACCAAGTAGTAGAAGATGGAAAAGTAGACACCGAACAAATCAAAATTGAATCAAAAGACGGTGCAGCAATTGATGATTCCGAATTAGTATCAGGAGTAATCATCGACAAGGAAAAAGTACACCCAGGTATGCCATCAGAAGTTTCAGATGCAAAAATCGCATTAGTAAACAGTGCAATTGAAGTAAAAGAAACAGAAGTAGATGCAGAAATAAGAATCACTGATCCAAATCAAATGCAAGCATTCATAGAACAAGAAGAAGCTATGATAAAAGAAATGGTTGATGGATTAGCAGCAGCTGGAGCAAACGTATTATTCTGTCAAAAAGGTATTGATGATTTAGCACAACACTACTTAGCTAAAGCAGGAATCTTAGCAGTAAGAAGAGTTAAAAAATCAGATATGGAAAAATTAGCAAAAGCAACTGGTGCAAAAATCATCACAAACCTCGAAGATTTAACAGCAGATGACTTAGGAGTAGCTGGAAACGTAACAGAAGACAAAGTAGCTGGCGACGACATGATATTCGTAAAAGAATGTAAAGATCCTAAAGCAGTAACCTTATTATTAAGAGGTTCAACATCACACGTTGTTGACGAAATCGAGAGAGCAGTTGAAGACGCAATAGGTGTAGTAGCATCCACAGTTGAAGATGGAAAAGTTGTTATCGGTGGAGGAGCTCCAGAAATAGCAATTGCAAAAGGATTAAAAGACTATGCAGAAACCATCAGTGGAAGAGAACAATTAGCAGTAACTGCATTTGCAGAAGCATTAGAAGTTGTTCCTAGAACACTCGCAGAAAACGCTGGACTCGACAGTATTGACTCCTTAGTAGATTTAAGAGCAGCTCACGAAGATTCAATATACATGGGATTAAATGTATTTGAAGGTGGAGTAACTGACATGAAAGAAGCTGGAGTTATCGAACCTCACAGAGTTAAAAAACAAGCTATACAATCTGCAGCAGAAGCAGCTGAAATGATTTTAAGAATTGATGACGTAATCGCTTCCTCAAGTGAAGGCGACGCTGCAGCAGCAGCAGCTGCTCAAGGCGGTATGGGCGGAATGCCTCCAATGTAAATTGGATAGATCTATTTAGTTAAGAACTACTAGACTACTGATAATTTGTAATCATAATATTTAAATGGAAAGTTCATGAATTAATTTTTTTCATGAACTCTTTTTTTTTATTAACTATATTATTATATCTTATTTTTTACAAACATTTACTTAGACAATAATTATTCTTTTAACATGTTAGGGGTAGCAATTATGAGTAAGATATTAGATTTTAATGAACTTTTTTTCGGAGATTTAACTGAATATAAAAAATTAATTATAGAATTATTAGAATCTTTAAGAATAGTATCACCCACTACGTTCTGGAGTATGGATGCTTCTACAAAAAAGGGATTATCTACTGTTGTTACAATGGAAATTATTAATATTATCTTGGATTCTTTCGATGCAGTTTCTGATAACTTATATTCTAATACATTAATGGCTCATGAATTTCCTTATTTTGTGGAAACTAAGGAAATGGTTGAATGTTTATTAATGGATCCCATATATGAATCTGACGAGTTTCTTAATTTAGCTATTACATTAACCTCAGATTTTTTCACATTATTAGAGGTTAAATTGTTGTTGTTTGATGGATGTCAAACTGAGATTGAAGCGCCTCAAAATGTAATTGAGGAATATGATAGAGAGCTTGATAATTATTTCAAACGTTTTAATAATTATCGTGATGAATTTATGGAGTTACATAAGTAATCTTTTTTTTTACTATTTTTTTTTAAATAGATTCCTTTTTTTTAGATTTTCTTTGTTTGAGTTCTCTTTTTTTTCACTTTATTTTATTTATCTGTGCTTTTAGAGAATAATTTCAACTGTAATTTGTTTTTCAGGTATTCCTGCTATTTTCTAAAATATCTAAAAAAATGAAAAAAAGTAGTTAATTGTATTTTTTTTTAGTTAGTAGTTATTATTTCATAACACTTATTTATTAAATCATATGTCCTGTTTGTACTGTCTTGTTCTGTTATGTTTTCAGGTATTTCATATACTAGTGTTTTATAACCTGCATCAGCAATAGGTTTTGATGTTAATTCTATAGATGTACTTTTATAATTTTCTGTTTTCTGTGTACTGTAATAGTTAAAATCAATATTACTGTTATTAATTGAATGAGCAAGATTTACTGATGCTGAATCCATAGCGGGTGTTGCAATATAATAACCTTCACCATAGGTAGGTATATGGGAGTGGCTAATTATCACTACATCTGCATCAGTATTATTAATGTCGGGTACAACATACTGATTTACTAGATGTTCTCCATTATAACGACTTTTTGAATAATCATCAGCATCTTTAGTTACTTTAACATTATAGTTAATTACTTTAACATTTCTATTATTTGATGCAAATTGATTAGCACTATCTATTTCAGGGTCTATTGCTAGTTTTTCTCTTGGATGAATTCCAGTAACAAGAACTATTGTAGCATCTGCTCCTGTAGGATTATATACTGTTTTTTCCACATAGCCCATATCATTGGATCCAATAGTATGGGTATTGTTATCTAATACTAGAAAGTATACTGAGACTATGATTAGTAATAGTATGATGAGTGTAATTCCTATTTTTAATGATTTTCGCAAATCATCATCTCCTATTATTTATATAGGAATATTATCTTTAATTAAATTAAGTATAGAAAAAGTATAAATGTGGAGGGGATGAATTATAATTATTCTTATTTTCTGTTAATGGATAAGATGTGTACTGCTGCTGTACCACCAGTTCCACCAATATTTAATGTTAAACCGTTTTCAACGTCACTTACTTGACGTTTGTCTGCTTCTTGTCTTAATTGCCAGGTAACTTCTGCTGCTTGTGCTATACCTGTTGCACCTAATGGGTGTCCTCTTGCTTTTAATCCACCAGAAGTGTTTACTGCTATATCTGAATCTCTTTCAATTAAGCCGTCTTCTATTGCTTGTCCACCTTTTCCTTTTTCAAAGAATCCTAAATCTTCAATTGCAAGTAATCCGTTGATACTGAAACAGTCGTGTACTTCTGCTACATCCATATCTTCTGGTTTTAGTCCTGCTATTTCATATGCTTTTCTGGATGCTAGTACTGTTGACTGGATTGTTGTTAAACTTTTTCTGCTGTGTAATGCTATTGTGTCTGATGCTTGTGTTGATGCTCTTACATATACTGGTGTGTCAGTATATTTATGTGCTTCGTCTGCTGGTACTACTATTACTGCTGCTGCTCCGTCTGATACAGGTGAACAATCTAGTAGGTTTAATGGTTCTGCTACCTTTGTTGAGTTAAGTACTGCATCTATACTTATTTCTCTTTGGAATTGTGCTTTAGGGTTTAATGCACCGTTTTTATGTCCGAGTACTGCAAATCCTGCAATCTGTTCACGTGTTGTACCGTATTCGTACATGTGTCTTCTTGCCATCATTGCATATAGTGATGGGAATGTTACTCCTTGTTGTGCTTCCCATTCTTGGTCTGCTGCTGCAGCAATTGCTGGTGTTGCGTCTACTACATCAGTCATTTTTTCTACTCCTGCAGCCATTACATGGTCGTAATATCCTGATGCTACTGCCATGATTGCTTGTCTTAGTGCTAATCCACCTGATGCACATGCAGCTTCTACTCTTGTTGCTGGTATTGGTGCTAATCCTGAGTGTTCTGCTATTAAAGCACCTATGTGTTCTTGTCCTACGAATAATCCTCCGGACATGTTTCCTATGTACATAGCATCTAGGTCGTCTCCAACCATATTTGCATCTCGTATAGCTGCTACTCCTGCTTCTACTACTAAATCTCTAAAGGATTTTTCCCATAATTCTCCGAATTTTGTCTGGGAAACTCCTATTATTGCGACATCTCTCATGGTTTATCCTCCTATTTCTTGTTTATTTCTTGGTTTCACGTTTTTATAGTCTTTCTAATCCATTCGTATTTTACCTTTGAATTTAGCATATGTTGCATAGTTTACGTAGGTTACATTTTTCTGTATTTCATCGGATGTTTTAGCATTATTACGTACTTCATCTATTCTATCATTTACAGTTATTTTGAATGCGTCACTTCCTGCACCTGAACCGTATGATACTACGAATATATTATCTCCTGGTTTTGCTATATCAAGTACTGATGCTAATCCAAGTGGTGTTGCTCCGGAATAAGTGTTTCCTATGGTTGGAGTTAGTAATCCTCGTTTGTATTGTTCTTCTGTGAATCCTAATTTCTTTGCTGCTCTTATGTAGAATTTACCATTTGGCTGGTGGAATACACAATAGTCATAATCTTTTGCAGTGGTACCTGTTTCTTCTAGCATCCTATTAGCTGCTCCTAGAACATGTCTGAAGTATGCTGGTTGTCCTGTGAATCTTCCTCCGTGTGAAGGGTATGTTTGTCCTTCTCTTCTGTAGAAGTCAGGTGTATCAGTAGTGTAACTGCATGTTTTTTCAATGTCTGCAATTGTGTTATCTTCACCGATGATGTATGCTGCTCCTCCTGCTGCTGCAGTGTATTCTAATGCATCTCCTGGTGCTCCTTGGGATGTGTCAGCTCCTATTGCTAATCCGTATTTAATCATTCCTGATTTTACTAATCCCATTGCTGCTTGAATACCTGCTGTTCCTGCTTTACATGCAAATTCTAAATCTGCAGCTGTGAGGTTTGGTGTTGCTCTTATTGCATCTGCTACTATTGTTGCTGTTGGTTTTACTGCGTATGGATGTGATTCTGATCCTACATATATTGCGCCTATATCTTGTGGATCTATTTCTGCTCGTTTAAGTGCGCGTCTTGCTGCTTCTACTGCAATTGTTACAGTGTCTTCATCTGGTCCTGGGACTGATTTTTGTTTTACTATTAATCCTTTTGAAATAGATTCTGGGTCATCTCCCCATACTTTAGCAATTTCTTCTACTTTTATTCTGTATGAGGGAATATGAGCTCCATATCCGACGATTCCTGTCATTTTATCACCCGCGATGTATAATTAATAATATTTTTTTCTTTTCTAAATATTTTGTATAAATGTATTATACCTAATATATTTTAGAATCAATTATCTAGTCTATAATTATATGATTTAGTTAATAATATTAATATATTTATCATATTTTGTCAAATTTTTGTTATCTTTTATATAGAATAACCTAATATAATAACTTTCTTATTATGTGAGTAACAAATAATATTAATATAAAAAATATTTATCTTAGGAATTAGTCACGTGTTTTATAATAATATATCTTATTAATAGATAAGATTTTCATGGACTAATATTCTATTATATGCATATAGTCAGAATGAGACAATTAGGTAATTGGAGGTTAATTTATGTATGGTGATTCAGGACGTTCTCCAATCAGTTCTTCTAAGATACTTGTCGTATTGATTATTGCAGTAATTGTTATTATGGGGGCTACTGTCATGTTAAATGGTACACAGCCAACAGCTCCTGTTGAAAATGATACTGAGAATCAGACTAATAATACGGTTAGTGTTGAACAAACGGTAATTGGTAATAATAGTATGGGTAGTGTTACTAAGTATTCTTCTTATGGTGATGCTAGTTCCGATATTCATATTGCATTAATTGTTGGTGTGGATCAGAGAAAACAGAGTTCAAATGCTATTATTCCAACAATGGAAAATGCTAAAAATTTAAAATATGCCTATGATATATACGTGATTAACACAACAAACAATACTCAAACTAATAACAGTAGCAATAGTTCAAGTAACCTTACAGTAAATAATATGTCTGAGTCATTAGCTAATGAATATGCAGTACCAGATATAATTAACAATCAATATAATTTCAGTGTAGATATACATGATGCAAATGATTCAAATTCATACATGTTTGTACCATCTGAGGATACATTTACTTCAAAAGTAGCTGTTTCAAATATTTCAAATACTACAGGTATAGGAGTATATACTCCAAATAAATATTCATATGCAAGTTCAGTGTCAATTCCATTAATTTCAGATAATATTCCATCAATAGTTTATGTAACTAATGAGTATTATGGTAACAGTACTTCACAGGAAATTAGTAATGTAATCAGTGCTTTAGATAATTTTGATTTTAATCATTTATTAGACAATAGCACTAGTGGTAATAGTACTGGTAATGGTACTACTAATAGTTCAAGTAGTAATAATTCAAGTAGTAGTGATACTATGGCCTCTGTAGAAAGTGGTAACACAGAGATTAAATAATTATTTATTCTCTTATCTTAATTTTTCTTTTTTTCTAATTAATTTTTTGTAGTGTTTATTTTTGTTTTTAGGTTGTTTTTATCTTTTAATATTAATATTTTTTTTAGTAATTTTCAAAAAACTTTATATTAACATATGAATAAATATTCATATGTAAAGTGATTCAAATGAAAGAAGATAAATTATACAATGTCGGAGATGACATGTGCAGCATACCAGTGTTACATCAAGAACCAATAAAAAGAGCAAAAGAGAATTTATTAAACGAAGAGGCATACATGGAATTATCCGATACGTTTAAAATCTTCGGAAATCCAACAAGACTAAAAATATTATCCTTGTTAGCTGTTGAAGACTTATGTGTATGTGATATTTCAGAAGCATTAGATATGAGTCAATCAGCAGTATCACATCAATTAAGAACACTAAGAAGTAAAAACTTAGTAAAATTTGTTAAAGAAGGAAAACAAGCAAGATACTCTTTAGCAGATAGACACGTAACCGAAATACTTAAAATAGGAATCGAACACGTATTAGAATAAAACTTATATAAGGTGGAAATATATGGCAGAAGTTCATAAAAATGTTGAACAAAATAGGTGTTATGATCCATCCTGTGATAAAAAAGAGTGTTTTAACCCTGAACACTTTAACTATATATGTATGGATCCTAACTGTGAAAACACTCACTGTATGAATCATCAGCATTATAATAAAAAATTACTAAAAGACTTCCAAGAACACACAGATTTCAGTGTATATCAACACAATACTGAAAAAATCGAAGATATGGAAGATGTTGATGTGAAAATGTGTACATGTGATGATTGTAACGACGATGAACATCATCACCATCACGAACATGAACACGAACATCATCACCATCACGAACATGACCATCATGAAGATAACTGCGATTGCTGTGATGACGATGATATAAAAATATGCAACTGTGATGATTGTTGTGATGATGATGACGATGAAGAAGAAGTAATAAAAGAAGGTGTACCATTAATTCAGAACAGATCTATACAAATTATTGTATCAAGCGGTATACTATTTGTTATAGGTCATATACTAAATTACTTCTCAGTATATAATGGAATACCAGCAACATTAGTATTTGGATTAGGTGCAGTAATATCTGGTTATGACATTGCAATCATGGCTAAAAATGCATTAAAACGTCACAATATATCACCAGCAGTATTAATGTGTATAGCAGCAGTAGCTTCTTTCCTAATAGGACATCCAGAAGAAGGTGCCGCAGTAACATTATTATACTTCCTATCAGAATTCCTTGAGGATTACTCAGAACAAAGGGCACAGCATTCAATCAAATCATTAGTAGAAATAGCACCAGAAACTGCAAGAGTAAAAATAAATGGTGCTGAAGAAATAAAACCTATTGAAGAAGTACATATAAATGATACTGTAGTAGTAAGACCTGGAGATAAAGTACCATTAGACGGTACAGTTATTGCAGGAACATCATCAATAGACCAGGCATCAATCACTGGTGAAAGTGTACCAGTAAATAAAGCTGTAGATGACATAGTATATGCAGGTACAGTAAACCAGGATGGTTATATAGAAGTACAGGTTACAAAAGAATCCAAAGATAGTGTTATATCAAAAATTGTAACATTAGTAAAAAGATCTCAATTAAACAGATCACATACAGAGACACTCGTAGAAAAAATAGCAAAATACTACACACCAGTAATTGTAGTAATCACAGCATGTGTAGCATTCATACCACCACTATTCTTTGGAGGAGACCTAGTAAACTGGGTATACAGGGCATTATCATTAATGGTAATATCATGTCCATGTGCATTCCTAATATCAACACCAATAGGAATGGTATCAGCAATAACCTCAGCAACTAGAAAAGGAGTACTTATCAAAGGAAGTAGCTACGTAGAAGAAATGCGTAAAATAAAAGCAGTTATCTTTGATAAAACAGGAACACTCACTGAGGGTAAATTAAAACTTAACAACATAGAAATGATAAATGATAACTACTCTGAAGAAGACATGATAAAAATTGCTGCTTCACTTGAAACAAAAGCAAGTCACCCTATAGGTAAAGCAATAACTAATTACGCTGAAGAAAAAAATATATCCTTAGAAGAAATTGATAACTTTAAAAATGTACCAGGTAAAGGTATTGTGGGATATATCGGAGACAAACAATACTACGCAGCAAATGAATGTCTAATAGAAGAAAGTGACTTTGATATACCATACGATACTGTTGTAAAATATGCAAATAAAGGAGAAACAGTAGTATTTGTAGGAGACAAAGTAGGAGTAATAGGTATATTAACAGTAACCGATAAAATTAGAGATGAAACGAAAGAAGTAATAGAAAATCTCAAACAATCTGGTATAAAAACAGTTATGCTAACAGGTGATAACAGCATAGCAGCAAAAGCAGTAGGTGAAGAAATCAACATAGATTACATTTACTCAGACTTATTACCAGAAGATAAATTAAATATACTTGACACAATCAGAAATAAATTTGGTGATGTTGCAATGGTTGGTGACGGTATTAATGATGCACCAGCACTAGCAAGATCTAATATAGGAGTAGCTATGGGTGCAGCAGGATCTGACGTTGCAATAGAAACTGCGGATGTTGCTTTAATGCAGGATGATTTAACAAAATTACCATATTTATTTAAATTAAGTATCAAAACGGATAATATTATTAAACAGAATATAGTTACAGCTTTATCTGTAAAATTCTTATTTGTAATACTTGCAATATTAGGATTAATTACATTAATGATGGCTGTAGGTATAGGAGATCTCGGACTAACCTTGTTGGTTATCCTTAACTCATTTAGAATAGGAATTGTAAAAGATCCAATATTTTAAACATTGTATCTTTTATCTCTTATTTTTTTATGAATCTTTTAAAACTCTTTTTATTATTATATCATAAACACGGTTAAATTATTTTATTATAATATAGACTTCTTTTTAGTAATGTATTTTATCAATATCTTATAATTAATTCTAAGTTAACAAATTTATCAATAATTAATTCTTATTTTTAACATAAAAGAGTTTATATATTACAATATCTTTAAATAGTATTATAACCTAATTATAAATATAGATGGAGGTGAAAATGTGGCTGAGTTACCAATTGCTCCTGTAGGTAGATTATTAAAAAACGCAGGTGCAGCTAGAATTAGTGATGATGCAAAAGCAGAATTAGCTGATGTACTAGAATCAATCGGTACAGATATTGCAGAAGATGCAGTAAAACTTGCAAAACACGCAGGAAGAAAAACAGTTAAAGCATCAGATATAGAATTAGCTTGCAAAGATTTATAATCACATATGAGGTTTATATAAGACTTTTATATTTTTATTTTTTTTTTAAAACTATTTAACTTAATTATTAGAGACTATTTTTTTAAATGAATTAATTTAATTGAATATTATATATGATGGTAATGTTAAATTTAAAAAACTTATCTTAGCTTATTAAAGTATCTTTTTTACTATCGATTTTGATTAATTTTGCTTATTTTATTAATTTATATCTAATTTTATTTTAGAAATTTTAATCATTTTTAATTTGTTATTTTTTATAGAAATATTATTTTATTTTTAAAATATTTATAAATTTATTAAAAAATCATGTTATTTTAATAATTTTCATGTTTTTAATTTTTCATTTATTTTTAATATTTTTTTCCATATTATAATACCGTAAAGTATAAATATTATTTACTGGATATATAATAATGCTTACTAAATTTTAACTATTTTTATATGCCAAGGTGACCGAGCGGCTAGGTGTGTGGCTGCAGACCATAATACTAGGGTTCAAATCCCTACCTTGGCTTCAATATAATTAAACTTAATATTTAATAATTTTATCTACAAGAACTGACTATTTTTTTTAATAGAATATTTTATTTAAATAAAAATTTTATAGTTTTAACAATATACATAATTCTTATATGATTTACAATTATTTTAGGAGTATTTAGAAATCATGATTAATATCTACAACACAATGACCCGAGAAAAAGAAGAGTTAAAGGTAAAAAACAATAAAATTAAACTTTTCGTCTGTGGACCAACAGTATATGATTATTCACACATAGGACATGCAAGAACATATATTTCCTTTGATGTAATAGTAAGATATCTTAAACATGAAGGATATTCAGTATTTTATCTACAAAATATTACAGATATAGATGATAAAATAATAAAAAGAGCAAAAGAAAGAGGAGAAGACCCACTGGAATTATCACATAGATTTGAAAAGGAATATCTTAATGATATGAAAAGATTAAATGTGAATAATGTTAACTTCTATGCACGTGCTACTGAGCATATGGATGAAATAATAAATCAAGTTCAAACACTCATAGATAAGGGATATGCATATGATACTGAATCAGGAGTATACTTTGATGTATCAGCATATGAAGACTTTGGTAAATTATCAAACAGAAATCTTGATGATTTACAGGATAATGCAAGAGTTCAGACAGATAGTAACAAAAGAGATCCTAAAGATTTTGCATTATGGAAAAAACAAGGTGAAGAACCATACTGGGAATCACCATGGGGTAATGGAAGACCGGGATGGCATATAGAAGATACAGCAATAACTGAGGCATACTTTGGACCACAATATGATGTACACGGTGGGGGCTTAGACTTAATATTCCCTCATCATGATGCTGAAATAGCACAGATGGAAGCAGCTTCTGGTAAAAAACCGTTAGTGCAATACTGGATGCACACAGGTTTTCTTAATGTACGTGGAGAAAAGATGAGTAAATCATTAGGTAACTTCATTACAATTAAGGAATTACTTGAAATGTTCAGTCCAGAAGTATACAGATTCTTCGTATTATCTACTCATTACAGAAGTCCTATTGATTTTAGTGAGGAAATACTTAAACAGGCAGAAAATAGTTTAAACCGTATACAGAACACTGGTAAAAATGTACTGGAAAAATATGGTGAAGATGATTTACCTGCAGAGGATAAAGTAGATGTGTTAAGTATGGTAAATGAATTTAAAAATGAATTCTTTGATGCTATGAATAATGATTTTAACACTCCTATTGCATTATCTAGTTTATTTGATTTTACTCATAAATTAAATAAATCATTAAATGATAATGCTATTTCAAAAGATTCTTTAAAGATTATCTTAGATACATTTGAAGAAGTTGAGGATATTCTTGGATTTTCTGTTGTACCTGTAAATGATTTAAGTTCTGACTTATCTGATGAATTATTAACATTAATTACTGATGTTAGACAGGAATTAAGAGCCAAAAAAGAGTGGGATTTAGCTGATAAAATAAGGGATGAATTAGCTAGTTTGGATATTAATCTTGAGGATAAATAATCCTTTTTCTTATTTTTTTAATAAAATATATAACGTTGTTAAATTAATCTATTAATTGATAAAAGATATATACTAAATTTATTATTGTTAATGAAATAAATAATAAATTATCAAGAAAATAATGATACATTAAGTAAAAATGAATGAAAATAATTACATAAAATTTTATTTATAATAGGTGTTAGCTTTGACAAAAGTTAGAAGACGAGAAATGAAAAAACAAGGAGACGAAAATGATTTAGCACACCAGGTACTAAAAGACATAAAAGCCTCAAAAGACTTAGGATTACTAAGATGTGTACAATGTGGAATGTGTGCATCAACATGCCCGGCAGCAAGACACTCAGACTATGACCCAAGAGAAGTAACAAAAAGAGTGCTAGATAATGATAAAACAATCCTTGAAGATAAAGAAATATGGAAATGCTTCTACTGCTATAATTGTCACAGTATCTGTCCAGTAGGAAACAGTGTATGCGAAATAAATCAAATACTAAGACAAATGGCAATAGAACAAGATAACGGAAAAAAAGAAGTAAACTCATTCATAAGCTTTGCAGATAGCTACATTGAAAAAGGACTGGGAATAATACCTAAAGAATATCATGGACAACTATCAAAAGACTATGGAAATCACTGGAATAGATTACAAGATCATTTAGAAGAAGTACGTGATGATTTAGGATTAGAAAGCATGTATTTATTACCAGAAGCAGAGGAAGAAATAGGACAAACACTAAAAGCTATAGGATTCACAAAACGTACCCAGGAAATTAAAGACGTGGAAAAGAAATAACAGGTAGGAGGTTAAAGGAGTGGAAGAATTGAACAAATTTATACCTGATAAAGACATCACCCTATTTAGAAGTTGTCTAGTATCTGCAGAATATCCAGGTATAGAAGCCTCAACAAAATATATATTTGATAAATTAGGAATAGAATACGTAATAGACCGTAATCAGTCATGTTGTACAGGACTAGGACATTATTATGATATATTTGATGAATTATCAACAACAGCATTAGCAGCAAGAAACTTCAGTCACGCAATCAAAAACAATCACAAACACTACGTACCAATGTGTGCAACATGCTATGCAATATTAAAGAATGCAGCAGTAATACTAAACGAAAAAGATGATGTAAGAGAGGAAATCAACAAATCATTCCGAGAAAATGGATTAGAAGACTTACAATATCATAAAGGAGATATAGACCCCGTAAATGATATAACACACGCAGCAGAAATACTATATGCTCACAGAGACGAACTATCAAAATATAAAAAAGTAGATCTATCCGGAATAAAAATAGCAACACACCACGGATGCCACTACTGCAAGGTACACTACCATGACACATTAGAAGGAGTAAGAGACCCAGAACTCTTAGATAAAATATGTGAAGCAATAGGTGCACCAACAATAGGATGGTATGACCATAAAAAACTCACATGCGGATGTGGATTCAGACAGAGATATGCTAATAGGGATTTATCACTAGAAGTATCAACAGATAAATTTGAAAGTCTATACAATGAAGATGTGGACTTATTAATAGTAATGTGTCCAAACTGCCACCTACAATTCGACAGATATGAAAAAGTAATACAAAACCAGACAAATCATAAAAAACACATGGCAGTATTAAACATAGCACAACTAGTAGCATTATACATGGGAGCAGACCCATATAAAGTACTGGGAATACAAACTCATACAATAAGAGTAGAACCATTACTAGATAAACTAGGCATAGAGTATGATGACAGGGAGGATAAAATACATGACTGAAAAACATAAAATAGGAGTATTTCTCTGTCACTGTGGTGGAAACATATCTGATGTATTAGATATGGATAAAATAGAGGAAGAATTATCTAAAAATGATGAAGTAGTATCCATAAAACACCATCAAAATCTATGCTCATTAGAAGGAAGAAAAATAATAAAAGACCAAATCCTAAGAGAAGGATTAGATAGAGTAGTAATTTCAGCATGTTCAAAGGTAACACATGGAGAAACATTCCAGAACTACATAAAACCATTAAATCCATACTTATATGAGATGCCAAATATAAGAGAACAATGCTCATGGGTAACAGAAAACCCTGAAAAAGCAACAGTAAAGGCAATATCTCTAATTAACTCAGGAATAGAATCAGTAAAATATGATGAACCACTACAGAAAATACCAACACAGGTAAAAAATAAGGTACTGGTAATAGGAGCAGGTATATCTGGTATAACAACAGCAATATCCCTAGCAAAACAGGGAATGAAAGTAACATTAATAGAACAAAAACCTGCAGTAGGCGGAGCAATGGTACAGGTAGGTAAAGTATTCTCGCCAGAAAAATTAACAGAGGACTGTGCCGCTTGTCTGTTAAATCCAGTTATAAACGAGATGGTACATAATAAGAACATTCAATTACTAACTAACACTAAACTAGAACGTTCTGAAAGAAGAGCAGGTAACTTTGATGTAATCCTAAGAAAAAAACCTAAATATGTTGATCCAAACAAGTGTACTGGATGCGGCCGATGTACCGAGGCATGTCCTGTAATCACACCAGATGAGTGGAATGAAGGATTAATTAATCGTAAAGCAATATATAAGCCATTTCCGCAGGCAGTTCCAAGTACATACACACTCGATGATGAACACTGTATAAAATGTGGAGCATGTACAAAGGTATGTCCAACAGATGCAATAAACTTAGATGCTATTGATGATATCATATCACTAACAGTAGGATCTGTTGTAATAGCAACTGGACATCAACGTTTTGATACAAGTAAAAGACCAGAGTATGGTCATGAATTATATGATGATGTAATTAGTCAAATGGAATTAGCACGTATTATGGGTGTTAATGGTCCTACTCATGGAAAATTACTTGTACCCTCAACAGGTAAGGTGCCAAGACGTGTTGTAATGATACAATGTGTTGGTTCAAGAGACCAGCTTCCAGGTGGTAATAAATACTGCTCCAAGGTATGCTGTATGGTTGCTCTTAAAAATGCTAATCTTATCCGTACACATTACCCTGATACAGAGGTTATCATATGCTACACTGATATCCGTACCGTAGGTGTTTATGAGAAATATTACAAGTATGTTCAAGATAATGGTGTAGAGCTTATTCGTGGACGTCCTGGAGAAATTGCACAGGAAGATGACCATATGATAGTAAGGATAGAAGATACACTAACCGGTATTAGGGAAGAGATTCCAACAGACCTGGTAGTGTTATCAGCTGCACTTGAAGCTAGTGCTGGAACTATTGAAGTTTCAAATACATTGAATGTTCCAAGAACAGAGGATAATTTCATCAAAGAAAAACATCCTAAGATGAAACCTGTTACAACAGATATTGAAGGTATTTTCGTATGTGGTACAGCTCAGGGACCAAAAGATATTACTGATAGTATTATTCAAGCTAATGCAGCTGCAACTAAGATTTCCGAGTTAGTTAATGGTGGTTTAGAGGTTGAACCATTTATTGCTACAGTTAATGTTAAAAACTGTATCCTATGTGGTACCTGTGTGGATAATTGTATTTATCAGGCGATTACACTTAGCAGGCAGTCTATCCATGTAGATCCTATCTCCTGTACTGGATGTGGTGATTGTATACTCACATGTCCACAGGAAGCTATTAGTATACAGGGACAGAGTGATGATAAATTAGAGGCAAGTATTCGTGGAATGTTGAAAGATAAACGTGATGATGAACAAATAATCATAGCATTCCTGGATGATATTGGTAATGTTTCAGCAAACAATATGGGTATTAACAGAGTTACTTGTCCTGACTCTGTACGTATTATCAATGTTCCATTCATCAACCGTGTAAAGTATAGACATGTTAAATATGCTTTAACTCATGGTGCTGATGGAGTATTCCTAGGAGAGTATCCTGATACTTCTAAACATAATGAGATTAGAAAAAACGTGAATATCATGAAGAAACAATTAGAAGAGGATGGTATTAATCCTAACCGATTGTTAATTCACAGTGTATTTATTCCATACTTTAGAGGATTGGCTAATCAGTTTAAAGAGTTTGATAATAATCTCAAAAATGAATCATATTAACATTCAGAAGAGTAGTTGAATGTAAATCACTTCCATGCTACTCTCCCATATTATTTCTTTTTTTAGTAATAGAGGTTTAGATTACACATGATATCTGAGGATAAATTTATAGAATTAGTAGATACTGTATTAGATAGAAATATCAGTGAAAATATTAATCAGAAAGAAGCTATCATGGCAGATATATCTAATAGTCAGTATATTGTAGCGGGCCCTGGTAGTGGAAAGACTACTGTTCTTGTTTTAAAGATTTTAAAGTATTTTTTTGTTGATGATGTAAATTTAGATGAAGTTATAGTCACTACTTTCACAAAGAAAGCTGCACGTGAATTGAATAATCGAACTATTGAATGGGCTAAGTTATTATGTGGTGCATTAGACATACCTTTACCTAAATCATTTAATTCTCTGATGATAGGCACGCTTGATAGTATTGCAGAGGATTACGTGTCAAAAGTTCGTGATATTGATGTTATTGATAATTTCACATCTTCTGCTGTGATGATGCAAACATTACTTGATGGAGAACGTAATACTGATAAACGTTTAAAACAGTTCTTTAAGCAATTAAAGAATAATAGTGGTGGTGTTAATACTGCTGAAATGAATAATCTGGTACAGGATATCAGGGAAAGATTGGTTTATGACATGGTGGATTATGATGCTATTAAGGCTAGTGCTGGTCGTGAACAGGTAATGTATGAGATTATTGATGATTATAATCAACGCTTGTATTCACGGGATATTCTTGATTATCCATTACTTGAGAGGATATTCTATGATTTATTAGCTGATAATCTTATTCCTGAGGTTAAAGGTGTACGTGTATTATTAATTGATGAATATCAGGATACGAATTATCTTCAGGAACAGATTTATTTTAAATTAGCACGTCATGTGAATGATAATAATGGTAATATTACCGTAGTTGGTGATGATGACCAGTCATTATATAGATTCCGTGGTGCTAGTGTTGAATTATTTACAGATTACGTGGAAAGAATTGATGAAGCTTTATCTATTAGGCCTAATACTATATTCTTACAAAAGAATTACAGGTCTACAAGTAATATTATTGATTTTACAAATGAATTTATTCATATGGATAATAGATATCTTTCTAACCGTACTATTAACAAGCCTTTGATTGTTCCATGTGAGAATACTGTGGATGGTTTACCTGTTATTGGTTTATTTAGAAATAATATTGAGGAGTTATCCACTGATTTATCTAATTTGATATATAATCTTAAAATGGGTAACAGTTTTAAGGTTACTCGTCACGGTGTTTCTTATGATATTTCTGCAGGAAATAATCCGTATATTGCATTACTTATTAATTCTCCTAAGGAGATTAACGCGTTTAATAAGAAGAGATTACCTTTCTATGTGAGGGAAAGCATATCTTATAAGGATGAGAAGATGGTTGTATTTAATCCCCGTGGTCAAAATATTGAATCTACTGATATAGTGTCATTGATTTGTGGTTTGATTTTGTTGTCTATTGACCCTGAAGGTAAAACTCAGGATAATCTTGATAATATTCCACCACATACAAAGAATGTATTAAAATCATGGAGAAAATATGCTACAGAGTACATATCTAGCACGGATAAATCAATTATTTTAGAGGGGGATGTTATTAACCTAGATAACTTACTGGAAGATATAGATAATGAATGTAATTCTTTAGTGGATGAGTCACAGGAGAACGCAATTTATCATGATATTATAATGGATACTATTACTCAGACAAAGAATGCTATTACAGTTGATGGTTTATTATCTACAAAGCAGGTCTTTTGGCATATTCTAGTTCCTATTGCCTCTGGTGCTATTGATATTGATGATGACATGTTTGAAATTAATTATGAGGATAATATTAATATAATGTCTATTCATCAGTCTAAGGGATTGGAGTTTGATGTTGTCATTGTTGATGTGGGCTCGGATATCTATAATAATTCAAGTTCTACAGCATTTAAGCGTTTCCCTAATCGTGGTGGTAAGACATTTAATATTGAAAGATATCTTAGGAAATATTCTAGTTTAGATGATAGTTATGATTCACATACGGGTCTTGATGATGAGTTTAATGATCTTATAAGACGTTATTTTGTTGCTTATACTCGTGCAAAGTCTGTACTTATTCTTGTTGGATTGAATAGTATGCGTTATGGTTATAAGGGTGATTTCCAGGATAATATTTTAATTCCTAATGTTGCTACTGGTTGGAGCAGGGATAAGGTTTGGCATTGGGATAATTTGAATAATTTGTTAAATATTTAAATGTATACGTATCTTTGTTTAATTTATTTTAAAATGAGTAATTAAATAATTGTTTTAAAAATTAGTAGTTTAGAATAAAAAAAAGAGTTTTGATGTGTTATTTATTATAACACTTATCCGTGGTATCTTTTTTCTCTTACTCCTCTTCCTTTCTTGTTTCCTTGTTTTTTGTATCCAGATTTTGGTCTGGTTCTTCTGTTTGTTCCTTTGACTTTTGCCATGATGTTCCCTCCTGTTAATTTTCTATGAATCGTTATATTATTCATTATCCATCTTTATTATGATTTTTCAGATAATGTCCGTTTCTTATACTTAATATATTATATTAAGTTTTCATCATGAAATAGTATATATAATTATATTTAAAAACAATAATATATATTTTTTCATTTGTAATCAGGGTTCCTATTCTTGTTTTCTATTGTGGTAATGTATTTTATTTTTACTGTTCTTATTCACATCCAGACGTATATTTCAAGTGTAACTTTTCACTATTTATGAATTCTAACTTGACAATTGATAAATTATTTTACAAGTAAATGTAATATATCATATATAGAGATAAAAAGTTGGAGACAGTTAACATGGAAAAAGAAAACTCTAAAAAAGTAATATGTCTTGTAGATGGAGAACATTACTTTCCTGTAACAAAATCAGCAATAAATAAAATAGAATCAAAAGGATATGAAGTAGAATTACTATTATTCATAGGTGGAACAGAAAAACTAAGAGATAGCAATGTAGATGTGATATCTGAATTCTTCAATAAGCCAGTAATATTTGGAGAAGATCATAAACTAATCCCCTATGATTTAATAAAAAAATCAATAGAAAAATACAATCCAGATATTGTAATAGACTTATCAGATGAACCAGTTGTAAATTATGGTAAAAGATTTAAGATAGCAACAGTAGTTCTACAGGAAGGAGTAATATATAAGGGTCCAGATTTTGAATTCAAGCCACTTAAGGAAGAGGAAGTTCTAAAAAATCCATCATATAAAATAATAGGAACAGGTAAAAGAATAGGAAAAACAGCAGTATCAGCATACACTGCAAGATTAATCAACAAGGAAGATAAATTCACGCCATGTGTAGTTGCAATGGGTAGAGGTGGACCCGAAATTCCGGAAATAGTACATGGTGATAAGATAAAACTAACACCAGAATATCTTATGGAACAATCAGATAAAGGTTTACATGCAGCATCAGATCACTGGGAAGATGCTCTAATGAGCAGAGTATTAACAGTAGGTTGCCGTAGATGTGCTGGAGGTATGGCAGGAAAGGTATATATCACAAACATGGTTGAAGGTGCAAGGATGACAAATGCATTAGACACTAACTTAATAGCCATAGAAGGTAGCGGATCTGCAATTCCACCAATAAAAACCGATAAAGAAATAGTATTAGTTGGTGCTAATCAGCCTATTGACACTATCACTGAGTTCTTTGGACCATATAGAATTAAATTAGCTGACCTTGTTATCATAACAATGTGTGATGAAGAAATCTGCTCTCCAGATAAATTAGATTTATTACTAAAAGAGATTCACGCTATTAATCCTAGTGCTGATATTGTTCCTACAATATTTAGGCCTCATCCTGTTGATTCAATTGAGGGTAAGAATATATTATTTGCTACCACAGCTCCAGAATCTGTTCAACATTTATTAAAAGAATATTTAGAGGAAAACTTTAATTGTAACGTGGTTGCTATTTCATCTAACTTATCTAATAGACCACTACTTCAGAAAGATATTGAAGACAATATTGACAAAGTAGATATCATGTTAACAGAACTTAAAGCTGCAGCTGTAGATGTTGCCACTAAAGATGCTCTTCAAAAAGGTTTAAAAGTAGTTTACTGTGATAATATTCCTATTCCAATTGATTCAAGTTATAATCTTGATAAATCTATTATGAATTTAGTTCATGATGCTGTTGAATACTTTAATGATAAGAATAATTAATTATTTGATTATTTTTATTTTTTTTTAATAGAAAACCATAAAGTATTTATATAAGTTCAAACACCGTTATAATCATTAACTATATATATAGATAAATATATATTATAATAACAGTTGGAAAGAATAATATTTAAGAAAAATTATTTTCATGAATATTTTATTAATTATCAAAAATTTTATATCAGTCTATGAAACACGGTTTTTTTAGGATATTATTCATCTAAAAATTCATAAAAAATAAATAATCAGTCTATAAAATAAATTTAATGAATTTATCAGTAATATCTAAAATTGGAGGATAATTAATATGGCAAGACAAAACCAACAACCATTAATCATTCTAGCTGATGGATCCACAAGAAAAAGCGGAAGCCAGGCAACTAGAAACAATATAATGGCAGCTAAAATATTATCCAACGCACTAAAAACAACATTAGGTCCAAGAGGAATGGACAAAATGTTAGTAAACACTATTGGTGATGTTAAAATAACCAATGATGGTTATACAATACTAAAAGAAACAGAACCAGATCATCCAGCAGCAAAAATGATTGTAGATTTAGCAAAATCACAAGAAGAAGATTTTGGGGATGGAACAACAACAGCAGTAGTATTAGTTGGAGAAATATTAAAACAAGCTGAAGAATTAATAGAACAAGGAATACCAATATCAACAATAGAAAAAGGATTCCACGAAGCAAGAAACAAAACACTAGAAGTATTCAATGACATCGCAATCACAACAGACAAAGAAGAACTAATAAACATAGCAAGAACATCAATGACTGGAAAAGGCTCATTTAGAAATATCGACAAAATGGCAACAGAACTAGTAGAAGCACTATTAGATGTAGAAAAAGACGGTGAAATAGATCAAGACATGATTAAAATAAGAAAAATCCACGGTGAAGCAACAGAAGATACCGAGATTTCTGAATCAATCACAGTAGATAAAAACGTCGTAGAATCAGAAATGCCAAAAGATGTTAAAAACGCTAAAATAGCATTACTACAATACCCAATAGATGCAAGAGAACTACAAAACGATGCAAAAATAAAACTAACAACACCGGGAGAATACCAATCCTACCTTGATAAAGAAGCAGAAATGCTAAAAGAAGAAGTACAAAAAATAGTAGACTCTGGTGCAAACGTTTTATTCAACAACAAAAAAATCAGTGACCTCGGACAACACTACCTAACAAAAGCTGGAATATTAACAGCTAAAAGAGTAAAAGCAGGAGACCTCAGAAGATTATCCAAAGCAACAGGAGCAAACATTGTAAATAATGTACGTGAACTAACTCCTGATGATATCGGAGAAGCGGAACACGTATATGAAAGAGAAGTATTTGAAGACAGAGAATACATTTTCATAGAAGGTTGTAAATACCCTGGTGTTTTAAACATAATCGTAAGAGGAAGTACAAAACACGTCACTGACCAACTAGAACAAGCAATTAACGATGCAATTGGTGCAGTAATAAAAGCAAGAAAAGAAAACAAAGCACTTCCAGGTGGAGGAGCAGCAGCTATTGCAGCATCCAAAGCATTAAAGAAATATGCAAACCAATTTGAAGATAAAAAACAACTAGTAGTAGCAGCATACGCAAAAGCACTAGAACAACTACCAGTAGCACTAGCTAAAAATGCTGGAATGGATACAATCGATGTAACAACAGAATTACTAGCAGCACAAGAAAAATCAACAAACATGGGTATAAACGTCATAAAAAGAGAAGTATCCAACATGAAAGATGATGGAGTACTTGACTCTAAAAACTCTGAAGACGAAATAGTATCAGGTGCAACAGAAATAGCATGTGAAATACTACGTATTGATGATGTAGTAGCTACAAAACCAGAAACTCCAGTAGGAGGAGACATGCCTGGAACACCAAACCCATACATGTAGAGATGGAAACACTTAAGAATGAAGGATAATTCATCCCTTCTTCTTAAATAAACCTTATTCTATTTATCCAATACACATAATCGCCCTATTATAAATAATATTTAATTTTTATATTAACAATTTAAATATAGAGTTATCTAGGCTTTTTTTAAGATAAATTACATAATTAGTCATATTATAGCATATTTTTAATAGTATTAAAAAAGATATATTTAATTATAATATTTTATTAATGTATTCTGGAGGATTAAATTGCTAGAAATAATAGATTTAAAAAGAGAGGACTTCTCAAAATATACACAAAGAATTCAAATGAATTCAAACGAAGTAATACAACCAGTACAAGAAATAATAGCCAATGTACAAGAAAATAAAGACAAAGCACTACATGACTACACTCTTAAATTTGATAAAGCAGATATAACCGACTTAATGGTACCTGTTGAAACAATAAAAGATAGTGTTAATCATATTAGTCCAAAACTAAGACAAGCATTAGAAGACGCTGCAGAAAATATTAGTAAATTCCATAAAGCACAAATACCATCAGACTGGACAATGACAGTAAAAGATGGTGTTAAAGCAGGACAAATAATAAGACCATTAGAACGTGTCGGATGTTATATTCCAGGCGGACGGGCAGCATACCCATCATCAATATTAATGACAGTAATACCAGCAAAGATAGCTGGAGTAAAGGAAATAATATGTTGCACACCTCCTGATAAAGATGGAAACATAAGTAATGAAATACTAGCAGCAGCATACATTGCAGGAGCAGATAAAATCTACAAAGTAGGAGGAGCACAGGCAATTGCAGCAATGGCATACTCCACTGAAACAATACCATCAGTAGATAAAATAGTAGGTCCAGGAAATATATTCGTAGCAACAGCAAAAAAACTAGTCTATGGTGATGTAGACATAGAATTCCCAGCAGGACCATCAGAAATGTTAGCACTAGTTGACCATACAGCTAATCCATCATACATGGCAACAGAATTACTATCACAGGCAGAACACGATCCTAATGCAGCAACAATAATGGTGTCAACATCACGTGAAGTAGCAGAAGAAACTGTTAAATATGTGAAACAGTACCTGGAAGAACAAGAAAGAAAGGAAATAATAGAAGAATCACTAACAAAATACAGTCACATACTAGTAGCAGATAACATGCAAGATGCAATTGACTTTACTAATGCATATGCTCCAGAACACTTAGTAATAGTAACTGAAGACTACTATAAAACATTAGAATCCATTAATAATGCTGGATCAATATTTCTAGGTAATCTTACACCAGTAGCTGGTGGAGATTATGGTTCAGGTACAAACCACGTATTACCAACAAGTGGTGGTGCAAGAATGTACTCCGGACTATCAGCTGATTCATTCATCAAAAAACCAACCATACAGGAACTATCACCAGAGGGCGTTATGAACATAAAAGATATGGTAGTAAACCTAGCTGAAGCAGAAGGATTATACGCACATGCATTATCCATAAAGAAACGTGCTGAGGATATAGAATAAAACTTTTCATATTCTCATTAATTACTATTTTTTTTAATAATAATAACAGGAATCAAATAATCCTATTATGAAATAACATAAATAAATTATATCAATCAAGAAAAACAAATATAAATATTAATACTTTATTATTTTTATTTAAATCATATAAAATATAAATTAGGTGAAAACTTGACAGACATATTCGATAAATGTAAAAGAACACACTACTCAAACCAGATAAGCCCAGAAAACGAGGGAGAAACAGTAAAAGTAACTGGATGGGTACACGAGATAAGAGACCTTGGTGGAATAGTATTCCTATTACTAAGAGATAAAAATGGAATAACACAGATAACAGCTCCAAGTAAAAAAGTATCAGCTGAAATGATGGAAGATATCAGAGCTGCAAGAAAAGAAACAATCATCACAGTAACAGGAACAGTACAAAAATCACCAAAAGCACCAAATGGAATTGAAATAATTCCTTCAAACATAGATATAATCAACGTAGCACAGCTACCCCTACCATTAGATACAACAGAAAAAGTAGATGCAGAACTAGACACAAGATTAGATTCAAGATTCATAGATATAAGAAAACATGATGTAAGTGCAATCTTCAAAATAAAAAGTCAAATGTTACACACAGCACGTAACTACTTCTATGACCATGATTTCACAGAAATAACAACACCAAAACTAGTAGCATCAGCAACAGAGGGTGGAACAGAATTATTCCCAATCACCTACTTTGAAAAAGAAGCATTCCTAGGACAAAGCCCACAATTATACAAACAAATGATGATGGCAACAGGACTGGACAATGTATTTGAAATAGGTCAAATCTTCAGAGCAGAGGAACATGATACACTAAGACACTTAAACGAAGCATTATCCATAGATGCAGAAATGTCCTTCAGAAGCCAGGAAGATGCAATGAACACACTAGAAAGTTTAATAAAAACAATTCTAGCTAACATACAAGAAAACTGTGCTAAAGAACTAGAAGATTTAGGTCATGAATTAGACATACCAACAGAACCATTCCCAGTAGTATCCTATGATAAAGTACTTGATATTGTAAACAGTCATGATGTTGAAATGAACTATGGTGATGACTTAAGCAGAGCAGCAGAAAAAGTATTAGGAGAAGAAATGGGTAGTTACTATTTCATCACAGAATGGCCAATGTCTATTAAACCATTTTATGTAATGCCAAGTACAAAAGACCCTGAAATAAGTACATCATTCGATTTAATGTACAGAGACCTAGAGTTATCAAGTGGATCACAACGTATACATGATTATGATTTATTATACTCTAGATTAGAAGCTAAAGATTTAAATCCTGATTCATTCGAGAAATACCTTGAAGCATTCAAGTATGGTATGCCACCACACTCTGGATGGGGGATGGGTGCAGATAGACTTACAATGGTTCTTACAGGTTCTAAAAACATAAGAGAAACAGTATTATTCCCAAGAGACAGAAGACGACTCACACCTTAAGCAGGTGTAGGGTTTACACTTCTAAAACTAACCACCATTTTCTAATTTAATTATTTTTTTTCCAGAATTAAACCTTAAATAAAAAAAATCAGCACTTGTTTTAAAAAAAGAGGATATTATAACTATTATTCCTATAAAAAATTAGTATTTATTCCTTGTTAGGTAAAAGAAGATGAATGGGTGATTATTCATCGAGTATCTTTTTAGATTCTATATATAAGTATATTCTTTCTTCCTTGAAGAAATAACTCTGATCTACTTCTAAGTCATATGCAATCTCGTAGAGTAATCCTGTATCTCTTAATTTATAGATTCTTTCCAGGAATTCATCATAATCATACTGACTGTTTCTATTAGTATATACTCTGTTAAAACCTTTAACACTCCATTCAAAGCCATCCCACGCATATAATTCAGGTGTTTTAGGGGGCTGTGTAACTATTTTTGCATTGATTTCAAAATCATCATCTTCATATTTATCATCTAATATGATACATTCAATCTCCTTAACAGACAAGACTACAACCTCTATAATTTATTTGCGATAATATGTAACTTATATTGTTCTTTATCAGTTGTTTGTTTGTCGTTCATTGCTTTTAAATCCTTCCATATGTTTCCATGAACCATATAATCATGTACTCTTGTTACAAAATCCTCAAATTCATCTCGACTAGCCTTGTCGTTTGGTGATAACTTATTGAGGTCTATGAAATCTTTAAGCCATTTATCACCATCAAAAAAGTAATAGTTGGTGTTATAATCATTGTTAGTGTCATATTCTACCTTACATTTTAAAAAAAAGGAATCATTATCCATGTCTGTAAGATTATATTCATATGTTTCTATCATTAAATTTCACCTTTATTTTATTAATCTAATTATACATTATAGATTTTGTTTAATGATATTAATAAAGATAATACGCTTTAAATATAATTTTTAAAATACAGTATGTACTAAAAAGAATATTTATGTTGTTATTCATGATATTTAGCTGTAATATCCTTCAGAATAATTTTATAAACAATAGCTGGACACTCTGCTATTTTGTTGATTTCGTTATATTCTAATTTACAATGATTTAACATTAATTTATACGCATGAGTTTTATCTTCAATATCTTCAACTAATTCGGCATGACCATGAGCCATGACAGAGTTATATTTACAGGTAATGTCATAAAATCTGATGATATTATCAAATTCAACGAAAACATTTGAATTTCTGTTAATCAAATCTATTTTATGACCTTCACTAGCTGAATGAATATATATAATAATTTCATTATTCACTACTTCATATCCAAAAGCTAATGGAACAACATATGCATAATCATCATCTTTAAGGCCTAATCTAACAACCTCTGATGAATCAATAAAATTTACTATCTCGTTAAAATCTGTAACTTCTAGATCTTTTCTTCTTATAATAATTCCTCCCTTAATACTAATTTTTAGAATTCTATTCTCTTTCTTTTAAGTATACTTCTAATGTGTATATAGTTTCATGGCTTAATTTATCTGTACTTACTTGTAATTTATAGGATACTTGTTCTTCATGGAAGGGCATTCTACTTCTTTTATATTCTTCTTCATGCTTTTTCTTATATTTTTCTATGAGGTCTTTATTAATACCTATGTAATATTGATCCTCATTTTCATCAATTATGTTGATTTTATTATTCTCTTTAGTGTTGTTGGTTATATACCATGTAGTACTATCTTTTTTTATAGCATATAGGTCATTTATCACGTCATAATACTTTGCAAAATCAAATATGTATCTTGGAATAATAATGTATCCAAAAGGCGTAATTTTAGAACATGAACGGAACACATATCTTAGTTTACCTTCATCTAATAGATTAAATGATAACTTTTTACAATTAGAATTAACATCTAAATCTAAATCACCATTTAGTGAATCTAAATTAATTTCCATATTTATCACTTTAATCTATTTTATGTAAATTTAAGTAAAAAATATTTTTTATTATTTTTTCTCTCATAATAAGGGAGACTATTAATTCAATAAATGAAATTAAAGACTATTTAATAATTGAATAAAGTACTTGGTTGTTTATACTAAGTTAATTATTCAGTAATTCCCAAAAAAAGAGTAAAAATAGGATGGAAAGTATTTGAGATTCCTTCCACCTATTTAGTATTCTGCATTTACTATTCCTGCATCAATAAGTTTTTCATTAGAATTCAATGAATCATCAGATAATCCTTCAGGATTATTTAAATCCACATTATCACTAGTTGGATGAATAACTACTGATGAATTAGTACCTTCCACAGTTATACTACCTGGTATATCTGTAATATCATTATATTCAAGCATTATTGTACCATTTGAATCAAATAAATGTTGTGCTGTGGATGTTCCTAAAATTGCTACAAGTTGGTCATATGTTAAGTTACCATTTAAATATAATAGATAAATGTATAAAACATAACTTGATGTTGTATATGGATGATTTTCTTTTCTTATTTCTTCCCTATATTTTGTTACAACATGTGTATGTGCTACTTGCATTGTTTTATTTGCATAATAGGTTATAGTTCTATTATTTGCTACCTGCACTGTTTTATTTTGGTAAGATAATATTGTTCTGTTATGTGCTACTTGTCGTGTTTCATTTTTGTATGTAGTTATGGTTCTATTGTGCGGTACTTCTACGGTTATTGTTTTAAATTTAGTTACTGTTCTGTTATTAGCAACTTGTACAATTTTTGTCCTATAAAGAGTTATTGTCTGATTATGTGCTACCTGTATTGTTTTGGTTATATATTTAGTATTATTTTTATTTATTATAGTTATATTATGTTGTCTTGGTTTTAGATTTGATTTTATAAATTGTGTTGAATTAGTTGGTTTTGTGATTATTTTTGTATTAATACCCTTATTTCTGTTTATATTGTTAGGCATGTTATTGATAGTTCTTATATTTTTGTGTTCTATCGGCTGTTTTGTTGTATTTGTGGTATTATAATGTTTAATTGTGTTATTATATGGTATCTGTATAGTCTTATTTGTATAATACGTCTTTGTTATATTGTATGGTTCTTGTATTGTCTTATTTGTATAATATATTTCTGTTGTATTGTATGGTTCTTGTATTGTCTTATTTGTATAATATGTCTCTGTTGTATTATATGGTACTTGTACTGTCTTATTTGTATAATATGTCTCTGTTGTATTATAGGGTTCTTGTATTGTCTTATTTGTATAATATGTCTCTGTTGTATTATATGGTACTTGTACTGTTTCATTTGTATAGTATGTCTCTGTTGTATTATATGGTATGGATACAGTTATTTCTGTAATGTTATCATGGGTTATTGTTTTGTTGAGTACTTTCCATGCCCATGATAATGAGTTTTTTTCTACTACTTTGTAGTTGATAGTTATGTAGTTTTGAAATACATTAGAATCTGGTTTATAGATTAGGAATTGATATGCTATTGTTGTACCATTAGGTTGAACGTAGATACCATAGTTTGCTATATCCTTATTTAGTGTTTTATACATGTTTATAGTTTCATTTATATAATAACCTACAACCTTGTCACTTATTTCTCTGTCAAACCATTCTTGATCTACTTCATCATTTAATGTACCGTTATTGTATTGTAAAATATCGTATGCTGTAAATCCTTCAATAACTTCTCTGTTTGATTGATGGACATTTACTGAATTTATGAAATCAGGGTCATTACAATGATTTACCATGAATAATTTAATATACGGTAGAACATTGACATTTGGAGTATATAATTCATTTATACTAGTTTCATTTGTTAACTTATATCTAGTATATGATTCATTTACTCGTGCAGCATCTTTTGATTCATCAATACAATAAGCCCAATAACCATCACTAAATTGCGTGTATGCGCCCTTAATATTGGCTGTTACAGGTACTGGTGTCTCTATGTCCCATGGTTCACTTGTTGATTGGTTGTGATTAGTATAATTTTTTTCTGAAGTGTTAGAAGGCACTACACTTTTATTATGGTATATATTGTAATTATTATTCTCTGTTTTTACTTGTTTATATGTATTGCTGAGGTTATTGGGATGATGATTTGTATGAGTAATTTCTGTATTATTTGAGTTTGTTGTGTTACTGTCTGTAGCATATATTGCTCCACAGCATAAGAGGATTATTAAACTGAACAGAACTATTTGCTGTATTAATTTTATTTTTTTTATATTTTCATCTCCTTTTTTTTATTGTGAGTGTGCATGATTCCTATTTAAAGAATATATTCTAGAATATATCCTCTTTAAATATTTAATTCATTTATACAGGTCTAAATATCTATAATTTAAATATTTGAATAATTTAAAGCGTAATTAGATTATTGCACATGAATTCCTTTATTATTAAATATATATAATCTTTATGTCTAATGTAGGAGTTATTAATTTTATTATACTCTACTTAAAACGGTTTATTTCCTATTTATTGACCTAATTTTATCTTTCTGTAGTCTTTTCTTAATGAAAAGTATTATTTTAGTTTACTGTTATATATAATAATAGACTATTTGTTTTTTATGTTGATAATTATGAAAGTTCATAGACATCATGTATATACTGATAATGATTTTAGACATCTTGTTCAGACATATCTTGATAATAATTACCGTATTATTGCTCATGAGAATAATATGTTTTGTTTGGAAAGGCCAATCTATGGTAATTTATTAATCCATGTAGTCTTGTTTATTCTAACATTTTGGTTTTCATTTGGACTTCTGAATATAGTATATTATTTTATAAACCGTTATTTTAATCAGGAACGTATTGTTATCACATTAAATCTTGATGAAAGTGGTTTTAATTATCTTTCGTATAGTGCTGATTATGATGTGATGTTTAATGATTTATCGGAAATTATTAATTATTTGAATGCACCCGTTAGTGCTTCAGATGATGATGAATCAATTGTATGGGATTCTTCTACGTCTATTCTTGATTATCTTGAACATAAATAATAATACTTTTAAATATATTTGTATTAATAATGGGATATTTTATATACAATTTTTAACATAGTAGTATATAACAGAAATATAGTATAACATAATTTTTCTATACTCAAAGCTATATTATAATAAAGGCGATTTAAATGAATTCAAGACTATCTAATATTTTAAAAGGTCTTAGTAATCCAGGTACTTCTTCGGTACATAATACAGCATCAGATAATAACTCAGGAGAAACTAGTAAAGTTTACAGTTTGGAAGAAGCTGGGGATTACATTGAAACAACCTATAATGGTATTACGGTTTATGTAAGAGAAAATTATCCTTACTATAATCCACAGAACGATAAAATTTATTATTCAAAAGAAGAAGAAGCAGAAGAGTTGTATCAATTATCTAAGGATATGACTAAGTCATCATTGAAGAGTTTAGATATCTAAATTTTAACTTTTTTTATATACAGGATTTAACTATTTTTTTATTATTTCTATGTTATGGTGTATATACTTAATTTTTATTTAATAAAGGGATGATTTTTTAGGGAATTAATTTATAATCTTTAATATTCCAGATTACAAAGAGTTTTAAACTATTAAATAATGAGATTAAAATCATCGCAAAAAAATATACATACTTTATTCAATCTATTAATGATTATATAATGATATATCTTAATATTAAAGTATACTAAGTAATTATAAGTATTTTTGGATATTATTATTAGTTTTTAAAATTCATTTTATTTATTTTAGAGAATATTATTTCTCATAATATGAACTAAGTAAAAATATTAAAAAAATACCAAATCATATATATGTAAACATATAAAAATAGTACATTATAAGAAAATCATATTTATGACATAAACATTATTAAGGAACAGCAAATATGAAAAATAAATCTAAAATCATGTTTTTATTTACATTACTTGTAACAAGTCTATTAGCAATAAGTACAGTTTCTGCTGCAGGTAACAGTTACTCAGGATTTCAAAATGTTTCAAATAGTGGATTGCAAATTCCGGATGAAAATGAAACAATCAGCCAGCAGATTAACATTTTAGAAGAACTAAGAAATGATTCAGACAATGAAACATATAAAGAATATGTATATAATGAAATAAAACGTCTAAAGTTAGAACAAATTATTTACAATAATCTGTCTGATGGTCAGGACTTCTTTAAAAATCCAAATAATCCATTTAACAGGGCTTTTAACTTAAATAATAGTTTTTCTCATATAGTTAGAGATAATAATTTTAATTATACTGGCTCTGATAATTTAAGAATCGATTCATCATATTGATTATTTCATAATCTTTTTTCCATATATTTTTTTATTATTTTTCTCCATTGAATATATTAAACATTTGTTAATCTTTTTTATTTTTAGTTGTAAATAATAATTCAACGTCTGTTATTATTAAACATAATTTTATATATTCTAATTTACAATATAATCATTAAGGAGGAATTAATCATGAAATGTTATGTATGTGCTCAAGAAGGAAAGGACACAGAAGCAGTAGCAATATGTATAGTGTGTGGTATGGGATTATGTGAAGATCACATAGTACGCGAAGAAATTGAAATGTGGACTGGAGGATACCCATTCCCAGCAGAGAAATTAGATGTAACTTTACCTAGGATCTTATGTAAAAGATGCTACGAAGCTTTACAAGCAAGTGAAAAGTAATCTTTTTTATCCATATATTAAAAAATTTCTATTTTTCTTTTTTAATTTTATTTTTTTCCATTTAACCAGTATTTTATCATCAATATTGAAAATAATGTTATTTTTTTGATATAATACTAGTTAAATTAATTTTAATAATTATAAAAAATGAACAGGGCTTGTTTTGTAATTTTTTATGTTAATCCATTGAAGTAGGTATCTGCTTCAAAGAATAAATATAATGTTATACTAATTATCCATTTATAATGAACATTGAAACCTATTATTATATATTTCTATAACTATTTCTAATTTTTTTATAGACTTTAGAATATTTTTATTATTTTATATTTTTACATATATTACATATATATCAAGTGATTAATATTTTATGTTTTAGGAAGCTAGACTAGGTGGTATTATTTTTTATTAAAATTAGTTGTGTGTTTGAAATTTGTATAAAAAAAGAAATAAAATGGAAGAATTAGTTTTTTAGATTATTATATATTTATCCATCCACAATATGCATCAAGTGCAAATATAATTCCGATGAGTCCTGCTATGTATGTTCCTGCTCCTCCTAGAAGCGCTGCGAGTATAATATCGATGATTAGTATAACTACAAATAGGATTATCCAGTTATTTCCTTTACCTAATAGATATTGACCTATTCCTGGAAGGAATAATGAAATTATTGCTGCTAATATTTTGTTTTCCATATCTTTCACCTTTTTCAACATTGTTTATTTAATAGGGAGTTTATCTAATACAAGTTAATAATAATACAATATTACTAACTATTGTATATTATCATTCTTATTTTGTATGAGGTAATATATATATGTATCTTTGTTATTTTTTTACTTTTTATAGTAAAAAGGAGTTTTTTGCTTTTCTGATATTCTTGTTTTTTTGTTGTATTTTCTTGAAAAAAAAGCATTTTTGATTCGTTATACATAGATATTACGAAGCAAAAATACAAATAAAACCAAAAACAAAAAATTTCACCGCAAAAATACACTACTTCAACCTAAAAATCAAACACGCCATATACCCCAAACAACAATAAAAGATAATACTAGAAAACAATTTCAAGTGTAAATATGAAAAACCATACCCACACCTCAATACATGAAAAACAAAACTAATAAAAAAATTACCTGTCCTAATCTTAACAAAATAAATCAAAAATTAATTTAATAAAAGTAGTTATTTAAATATATAAAAAATTAGATTTAAACCTAATTAAATAAAAAAAAGATTATGTAGTCAAAAGAACTACATATTCTTTATTTATCATCCAGAATAATTATCACTATAATTGTTAGAGTAGTTATTATTGTTTATCTCTTGATAATTGCTGTTTGTTTTATTTTCAATAGTACTCTGGTCTGGTACTACTTCATCCACAGAGTAACCACCCATTAGCTCACCATTTGGACTAACTTCAATATAAGTGTTATTACGGGAGTCGGTTACTACAATTTCTGGGATTTTTGAATAGTATGTTACACTAACATATGTCCAATCAGTATTAGGATAC
>CACZOU010000025.1 GCA_902782945.1 uncultured Methanobacteriaceae archaeon | reverse complement strand
GGATGGTGTAAGTGCATTATATACTAAAGGTGAATTCTTCTTACCTGATTTAATGCTTGCTGGTGACGCAATGATGTCTGGTGTAGCAATCTGTGAGAAAAAACTAGGACACAAAGCAGATTCTAAAGCAACAGTATGTTGTTGTGCAGTAGAAGGAGACCCTCACGACATTGGTAAAAACTTAATTGTTATGTTCTTAAACGCAAATGGTTACAATGCCGTAGACCTTGGTCGTGACGTACCTACACCTGATGTTGTAAAAGCAGCAGAAGAAAACAAACCTGTACTAATAACTGCAACAGCTTTAATGACAACAACCATGACAGCATTTGGTAAAATTGTAGCTGCATTACAAGAAGCAGGAATTGACACACCTATAGGTTGTGGTGGAGGAGCTGTACGTCGTGACTTTGTAGAAGAAAGTCCACAAACGTTCTATGGTGTAGAAGCATACCACGTACCAAAGATTGCAGATGCAATTGTAGACGATGGTAAAACTTGGGAAGATATCAGAAATGAATATGCTGATATTGTAGGAGAATATGTGGCAGCATATTCCTAATTATCATCTCTTTCCCATTTTTTTCCATTTTTCACTATTTTCTTAATATTGTTTTACTTTTTATAATAATAATCTTATTTTGCAATATTTCTAAAAAATATTTTAAACTAAATTATATTAATATAAAGTATATTTGTATTACTTTCTACTATCCTTATTTAAGGTAATACATTTAAATAATAATTCATTTTTAAAAAAACTGAACAGAACAGTTAATTAGGAATATTCTTAATTATATGAATTATCGATTCTAAAATACGTACATATGCTATGTTTTAGATAATTTGATGTCTATTAAAACCTTTTTATATTTAGATATACTATATGTATTAACTGTAAGTATTAAGGTAGTACATAAAAATCTCAAGATTTAATTATCTTAATATTTTGAAATACATTTAAAATATTCATGTGGGTATAAGACAATTTATATGATTTATATAATTGGTGAAATATATGGTAACAAAACGTTTTACAAAAATGGAAAACAAATCAGCAGATGATTTAGTATTTGGAAAAGCAGCACATCCTGTAGAATATGGATTTGATGTTAAATTAGGTGTAGGAGAAGTAGTTCCTAACATTAAAGTAGCACCAGCTGAAGGATCAGAAACAAGTGTTGAAGGAATGGTAGCAACAACAAAAAACATAGCATTCTCCGCTTGTGACCGTGCAGCAGCTATTGGATTACCAACACTTCAGATAGAACAAGAACACGTAGCTCAACAAACAAAAAGCCGAGAAATATCTGAAAAAACAACAGCTATACAAGTTGAACAATTAGAACAATTCCATGACAAATATGGAGCAAAAGCATCCTTAATGTCTACTGTAGCAGATATTCGTGAGGAAGATATGGGTGGACTCAGAGGATCTGACTTTGACGTAGCAATGGATGAATCATTCGAAGCATGTGCAGAAAACGGTGCATCAATCCTATGTGTAGAAACTATTGGTGGTAAAGTAGTATCAGATTACGGTATATCAAGAGGAGATATCCGTGCAATATTATACGGTATAGGATTATTAGGTTCCATAGATATGGAATACATGTGGACAAAAATTTCAGATATAGCAAGTAAATACAGTTACTGTGTACCTGGTGGAGATACAGACTGTGCACAAGCAAACACTGCAATGTTCCTTGCTGGTGGATTAACCAGTAAAAACGTATCACACACACTAGCTGCAGTAGCAAGAGCAATATCTGGAGCAAGAAGTTTAGTAGCAGTTGAAGCTGGAGCAGTAGGACCACTAAAAGACTGTGGATACGAAAACCCTATAGTAAAAGCTGTAGCAGGAGTACCTATCTGTGCAGAAGGTAAAAACGCAACCTGTGCTCACTCAGATTTAATGGGTAACTTAGCATGTGCAGTAGTAGATTGTTGGAGTAACGAATCTGTATACAACAGAGAAGAAATGGGTGGACCAACAACTGGTGTATGGTTACAATCATTAGGTTACGAATGTGCATTAATGAACACTGCAACAAAAATAAACAAAGCAGAAGAATTAAG
>CACZOU010000024.1 GCA_902782945.1 uncultured Methanobacteriaceae archaeon | reverse complement strand
TGGAAAAGCCACACCAGGACCACCATTAGGTCCAGCTATAGGTCCATTAGGTATTAATATGATGCAAGTTGTTGAAGAAATCAACAATAAAACCGCTGATTTCAATGGTATGAAAGTACCTGTAAAAATAACTGCTGATATGGATACAAAAGAATTCGAAATATCCATAGGTACACCACCTACAACAGCTCTAATTCTTGATGAATTAGGTATTGCAAGTGGTTCACATGAGCCAGGTACAGAAGTAGCAGCTGATTTCACAGTTGAACAAGCATTTAAAGTTGCTAGAATGAAATTCGATGATTTACTTGCAAACGATTACAAACACGCAACAAAAGAAGTAGTCGGTACATGTGTAAGTATGGGAATTAACGTTGAAGGAAAAGATGGACGTGAAACCCAAAAAGATATCGATAATGGAGATTATGACGAAGTATTTGAACAATAAATACTTTCCAAATAATCAAATTTCATAAAGTAACTATCATATTATATTAATCAATACGATTAGGCTTTTAATATAAAAATTTTATACAATGTACATTGTACATATTATTTTACACGTTGAACTTGATTTGAATTAATTAAATCCAGTTCTTTGGAGGAAATTAGATGACACAAGCAATTGAAGAAGCAGTGAAGAAGGTTAAAGAAGAAGCTAAACCGAGAAACTTCACACAGTCTATAGATGTGGTCATAACCATCAACGATTTAGACATAAATAAACCGGAAAACCGTATAGATGAAGAAGTGCTTCTCCCTAATGGACGTGGAAAAGATGTTAAAATCGCATTCATTGCTGAAGGTGAATTAGCATACCAAGCAGAACAAGCAGGCGCAGATCTTGTTATCAACAAAGAAAAATTAGAAGAATTAGGTAAAAACAGACCTCAAGCTAAAAAAATGGCTAACTCCTATGATTTCTTTGTAGCACAAACAGATTTAATGCCAACAGTTGGTAGATTCCTAGGACCTGTATTAGGACCAAGGAAAAAAATGCCTAAACCAATTCCAGCAAGTGCTGATCCAAATGTCATATTAGGTAGATTAAGAAGTACAATAAAAATAAGAGTGAAAGACCAACCTATAATACAATCTATTGTAGGATCAGAAAATATGTCTGAGCAAGAAATTGCTGAAAATATCGATGCTATAATGGATGTTCTTGATCGTAACTTAGAAAATGGTTCTAAACAGATTAGAGCAATGTATTTAAAAACTACAATGGGACCTGTAACGAGGGTGATTTAGATGCATCATGTTGCAGATTGGAAGAAAGAAAAAGTTGCAGAGTTAGAAGACTTAACAAAAGATCATGAAATCATTGGTATTGTAAACTTAGCTGATATCCCAGCACCTCAATTACAAACAATGAGAAAATCTTTATACGGTAAAGCAGTTATAAAAATGTCACGTAAAAATTTCATTAAACTTGCTTTAGAAAACGCTGACAACGAAAACTTAAAAGGTCTAGTAGATTACATTGATGGTCAACCAGCAATGGTCTTCACAGAAACAAATCCTTTCAAACTATTTAAAATCTTAGAAGATAGTAAAACGGAAGCTCCAGCAAAAGCTGGAAGTATTGCTCCAGCTGATATCGTAGTTCCAGCAGGAGATACATCTTTCCCACCAGGTCCAATTCTTGGTGAATTACAACAAGCAGGAATTCCTGCAAAAATAGATAAAGGAAAAATTGTTGTAACCGATGACGCAGTTGTTGTTGAAGAAGGAGACGAAATTTCAAAAGACGTTGCAGATATCTTAACAAAACTCGAAATTCATCCAATGGAAGTGGGAATAGATCTACTAGCAGTTTGTGAAGGAGATACAATATATACTGCAGATGTTCTTGAAATTGATGAAGAGGAAACTATTCAAACAATTCAAACAGCACATCAAAATGCTATTAACTTAGCAGTATTTGCAGGTATATACAACAGCGAATCTGCTCCTGTAATAGTACAGAAAGCAGCAAGAGACGCATTAAACTTAGCATTAAATGCTAATATATTAACTTCTGAAACAACTGATAAAATATTATCTAAAGCTTACTTACAAATGTTAGCTCTAGCAGGTAAATTATCAGCTGATGCATTAGATGACGAACTTAGTGAAAAATTAAGTTCACAAGCAGCAGCAGCTACAACCCCTGCAGAAGATAATACAGAAGAACCTGAAGAAGAACCTGAAGAAGAGGAAGAAGCTGCAGAAGAAGCTGCAGCAGTAGGTCTTGGCGCTCTCTTCGGATAATTGGAAGGCTACTAGTAAATAACGGAAAATCACTAATCTCAAAAGCAATTTGGGATTAACTTATAAAAAAAGATTAAAATATGAAAAATTGTATTAATTACAATATAAAATATAGAAAAAATAACAAAGGTGTATTAACATGGAATACGTATACGCAGCATTATTATTAAACGCAGCAGAAAAAGACATTAATGAAGAAAACGTTACAGCTGTATTATCCGCAGCTGGAGTAGAAGTAGACGATGCTAGAGTAAAAGCTTTAATCGCATCATTAGAAGATGTAGATATTGAAGAAGCAATCGCTACAGCAGCAGTAGCAGCTCCTGCAGCAGCAGCTGCAGCACCTGCTGAAGAAGAAGCAGAAGAAGAAGCTCCTGCTGAAGAAGAAGATGACGAAGAAGAAGCTGAAGCAGCAGCTGCAGCTGGATTAGGTGCACTTTTCGGATAAGTGTATTATCCTTTTCTTTTAATCTTTTTTTTATTATAACAATATTTTCTTATTCTAAATTAATTAAAATTCTATTTTTCTAGATATCTTTTTTTTTAAATGTTTTTCATATCCTGAATGTACTACTTTTTTATATAATAAAAAACATAAAGTTTTATATACTGAATAATTAAAATTACCTTATTATTTTTGTAATGTTTATTATTGAAGAATAATATTTTTAAATAAATTAACTAAGTGAGTATTTTATGACTTATGAACTTGAACAATTAGGATATAAGAAACAAGTCTGTCAAAAATGTGGAAATACTTTCTGGTCTATTCGTGAAAGAGCAACATGTGGAGACGCTCCATGTGATGAATATGAATTTATTGGAAATCCAGTGACAGATAAACAATATGATTTAATGGGAATACAAAAGAAATTTAAAGGTTTCTTTAAAGATCATGGTCATACTCCAATAAACAGGTATCCTGTTTTAGCAAAAAGATGGAGAAATGATGTATTTCTTGTAGGAGCAACAATTTACGACTTCCAGCCATGGGTAACTAGTGGTATGGTTAAACCTCCAGCAAATCCACTTACAATAGCACAACCATCAATTAGATTAAATGATGTAGATAATGTAGGAAGAACTGGAAGACATATGACATGTTTCACTATGGGTGCTCACCATGCATTTAATACTGAAGATAATCCAGTATACTGGAAAGATGAGACTCTAAGATATTGTCATGAATTCCTTGTAAGTATCGGAATAAATCCTGAAGAAATTACTTATATTGAATCATGGTGGAAAGGTGGAGGAAATGAAGGACCTTCATTTGAAATATGTGCATATGGTGTAGAACTTGCAACATTAGTTTTCATTCAATATGCTACAACAAAAGAGGGTCTTAAAGAAATTCCATTAAAAATTGTAGATACGGGTTATGGTCTAGAAAGAATTGCATGGGTAAGCCAAGGAACACCAACAGCATATGATGCAACTTTTGGACCTATGATTGACCAACTAACTGATATTAGTGGAGTAGAATTAGATAAAGAAATCTTATCAGAAAATGCACGAATTGCTGGTATGATGGATATTGAGGATATATCAGATTTAAAATTACTACGTAAAAAAGTAGCAAATAAATTATCTTTAGACCCAGATGTACTTAAAAAAGCAACAGCACCAATGGAAGCAATATACATAGTCGCAGATCACACAAGATGCTTAAGTTTCATGTTAGCAGATGGAATCATACCATCAAATGTAAAAGAAGGATACTTAGCAAGACTAGTATTAAGACGTACAGTAAAATACATGAAAGAATTAGGCTTAAATGAATCATTATCAGACATAATGAAAATGCAAGTAGACTACTTATCAAAAACATACCCTGAAATCAAAGATAACAAAGAACACATAATTAACATTACAGATTTAGAAGAAGAAAGATACAACACAACACTCCAAAAGGGAAGAAATCTAGTAAAAAGATCTATCAAAACACTCAAAAAACAAAATAAAACATCCTTCCCAACAGACATGCTAATACAATTCTATGATTCACATGGTATACCACCAGAAACAGTAGAAGAAATATCCAAAGAAAATGCCTTTGAAGCTAACATACCTGATAATTTCTATACACAAATAGCAGCAGCACACGAAGAAGAAGAGGAAGAAGAAAAAGAACAAGTAGAACTAGATTACCCACCAACAAAACTATCATTCTACGATGACCTTAAACAGAGAACATTCCAAGCAAAAGTACTAGGAGTAGTAGATTCAAATAAAATAGTTCTAGACCAAACAATATACTACCCAGAAGGTGGAGGACAACCATCTGATGAAGGAACAATAACAAGAGCTGATGGAACAGAACTAAACATAATCTACGCAGAGAAAGTTAATGACGTAGTATTACATCAAGTAGCAGATGACGATGTATCAAAATTAGATGGAATAACTGGTGAAGAAATCACTGGAGAAATCGATGCACTACGCAGAGACCTTTTAACAAGAAACCATACAGCAACACACCTAGTAATATCCTCCGCAAGAAAAGTATTAGGAAAACATATCTGGCAGGCAGGAGCACAAAAAGGTGTGGATAAATCAAGAATCGACTTATCACACTATAAACGTATAAGCCACGAAGAATTACAGGAAATAGAAAAACTTGCAAATCAAAGAGTACAATCAAACATTCCTGTTAATATACAATGGTATGACAGAACAGATGCAGAACGTAAATATGGCTTCAGATTATACCAGGGAGGTATAGTTCCAGGTAAAAATATAAGAGTAGTAGAAATACCAGGAGTAGACGTAGAAGCCTGTGCAGGTACTCATTGTGAGAAAACTGGTGATGTTGGAGTAATTAAATTACTAAGAACTGAAAGAGTACAGGATGGTGTTGAAAGACTAGAATATGCTGTATCAGATTCAGGTATTAAGAAAATACAAGAAGACGATGATATAATAAGAGAAAGTAGTGATGTATTCGGAGTCGACCCAGAACAACTACCAAAAACTTGTGACAGATTCTTCAATGAATGGAAAGAACAACAAAAAACCATTAAATCACTAGAAAAACAACTAGCTGAAGCAAAAATATCCTCATTAAAAGATGAGGTAGAAGATATTAATGGTTACAATGTAATAACACAGGTACTATCAGTTAACCCAGGACAACTAAGAGAAATAGCAATTAACTTAGTTGAAAAAGATAAAATAGCCGATTTAGCTATATTACTAAATAATGAGGGTAATATTGTAGCTTCATCTAATGAAAAAATACTAGATAACGGTATGAAAATGGGCGATGTTATCATGGATATTGGTAAATTCCTTGGAGGTAGAGGTGGAGGAAAACCTACACTAGCACAAGGTGCTAAAATGACCAATCTTGATAAACAAGATGAAGCTTTTAATGAGATTAAAAATCAAATAAAAAGTTGGAACTAAGAGAAATTCTATTTCAATAATCGTTTCCAACACTACTTTTTTTTCCTATAATTTTTTTAAGAATGTTTAATATAAGATAACATGATGATATCAATTTATTAAAGTAACATATCATATTTTCACTGTTAAAAATAGGATTTTAGCAGGATTGATACAAATTAATTTAATTATTATTTTTTTTATAAGATAACAGTATGCTAATTTAATAACAGAACATAAGGAGTGTTAATATGGCAAAAACAATAGAGGATATCCAGAAAAAATTAGATTCTGGAGATGCAGTAGTCCTTACAGCAGAAGAATTAAAAACAAAACTACGTGATGGTGAAGAAGTTACAGTGGATGATGTGGATGTTGTAACATGTGGTACTAGTGGTGTTATGTCTGGTACAGCAGCACTATTCCACATGCAAATTACTGAACCGGGAGCATTTACTAAAGCAAAAGAAGTATACATTAATGGAATACCAGCATATCCAGGACCATGTCCTAATGAATTACTAGGCTCTGTTGATGTAATATTATATGGAACAAATCATAGTCAGACCATTGAGGATTATGGTGGCGGATTTCTTATTAAGGATCTTATCAATGGTAAAGCTGTAGAAGTAAAAGTTATTGACTTAGAAGGTAATGAATTTACTAAAGAAGTAACCCTTGATGAAATGAATACAGCACGTATGATTGGAACAAGAATGGCATTTAAAAACTATAATTCTTTCACAAATCCACAAGCCAAGGCACAAAAATCAATCTTCAATGTTTCACCAATGGAAGGACCATATAATTCCTATTCCTTCTCTGGATGTGGGGATATAAACCCATTACAGAATGACCCAGAACAGAAAGTAATCACACCAGGTACAAAAATATTATTAAATGGTGCGGAGGGAGTGATTATTGATAATGGTACAAGAAGTAATCCTGAAAAACCTAACTTATTACTAACAGCTAATATTAAGGATATGAATTCATATTATGTTGGTGGTTTTAAAACAGGTCTAGGTCCAGAAGTATTTGATTCAGTAGCAATACCAATACCAGTACTTAATGAAGAAATATTAGAAAACTTAAAGGTATTAAATAAAGATATTCCATTGCCATTAGCTGATATTCATGGTAGACATTTACCAATAGATACTGTTGATTATACCATGTGGGATGGTGCAGATCTTAGACCAACAGTTGACCCAGACAGTTGTTTTAACTGTATTCCATGTCTTCCAGAAATATACTGCCCAGTACATGCATATAAGAAAGATAAAACAATAGACCCTGACTTATGTTATGGCTGTGGTTATTGTGCTACAGTATGTCCTAGAGGTGTTCCAAGCATAAATATGGGTAGTGTAACATTTGAAGCTGATGGTAAAGAGAAAACAATACCAGTAACTTGTCGTCAATCCGATAAAAAACGTGGTATGGACATATCAGAAGAACTTAAGAAAGACATTTTAGATGGTTCTTTCAAATTATAAATTTCTCTTTCCTTTATCTTTTTTTCATAAAACTTTCTTTACATATAAATAAATTGAAATAAAAATATATTACATATGATTAAAGCAGTATTTTTTGACATGGACGATACACTATACGATACTTCAGGTTTTGCTGCAATTGCACGTAGAGCTGCAGTAAAGTCCATGGTACATAATGGACTTAAATGTACCGAAGATGAAGGATACGATTGTCTAATGGAGATTGTTAAAGAAAAAGGTTCTAACTATGATAAACACTTTAATATTTTAACAAAAGAGATTAATGGGGATGAAGATCCGTTAATTATTGTGAATGGTATAATCACATATCACAACACCAAGTTTGCAATGTTAAAATTAGAACCAGAATCATTTTCCATATTATTATATTTGAAAAGTAAGGGTTATAAAGTTGGATTAATCACTAATGGTAAAGAAATTAAACAGTGGGAAAAATTAGTACGTCTTGGAGTATATCCATTCTTTGACGATGTTGTAACATCAGAGGCTGCAGGTGTAGAAAAACCAGACCCTGAAATATTTAAAATAGCAATGGATAGATTGAATGTTACAGCAGGTACTTCATTGATGATAGGTAATAATTTTGAAGTGGATATTCTTGGTGCATGTAAAGCAGGTATACAGAGTATGATAATTAACTCTAAACTAACACCTGAACAAAAGAAAATTCTTGATGAATCAAATTATAGTGTAACTGAATTAAATTCATTAATTGATTTAATGAAAATATTATAAGATATCCGTAACTTGTATATAATTCTTATAATATAAAATATAAATAGTTTGTACTTTTATAAGGGATTTAACAGTAATTAGAGGAGGTTAATAAAGTGGTACAGTCAGTAATTTTATATTCAGAAATTATTCCAACAGTTTTAGCTATTGTAGGATTATACTTTATAGGAACAGGTGTTTTAGATCATAAAAGGTTATTTACAGTTGTTGGTGTGATTTTATTCTGTTTAGCAGTAATTGTGCCGTTTGCTATACTGACTACTTTAATTTAATCTTTCTTCTAATTCTTTTTCTATTATTTTTTTATTTACATTTATTGGGCCGCGAGTCTCTATTTTATATTTCGTTGTTATTGCTGCAAATAAGCCTGCAGTGTATATTGAATCAGTATCCTGTTTTTTAGATATGTATGATGCTATGTATGTGTCGCCTAATCCTGTAGGATCAATATTTTTATCAGTTTTTATGGCGGGAATGTGTATTTTAGTATTATTTGTGTATATGTCTGAGCCTTGTTCTGCTTTTGTTATAATTATTGTTTTTAAATTATTTTCTGATATTATATTGTATACTTCATCATCACTTATTGATTCTAGATTAAATGCTTTTTTCATTTCATGGTTATCCAATGTGAGTGTATCTGTGTATTTTAGGTATTCTTCCTTATTTTTCCATGTTGTACTTATAACATTATTATGAGAATCTGTTGATCTTAGATATCCCTGTGCTGATAATATTGTTTCTATGTCATGTTCTTTGAGATATTTTATTGTTTCTGGTGGAATATCATAGGGGCATAAGGGTGACAGGATTGCGTAGCCATAATTTTTTAGATTAATATTGGTGTTTTCTATTTTTTGGGGTGTTATCGTGTTTGGTGGTAGTGTTGCTAGCTGTGTTCTTGTCATGTTTTCTTTGTAAATGTTTGTGTATTCCATTGTTTGGGGGTATGTTATTGTTTTTACTTGTTTTTTATCTGGAAATTCATCAATCATTTTTGCATCGTTTTCACCTATGGATATTATTGCAGTTGTTGATGTATTTAATTGATGTAATGTACATATCTGGTAGTATGATGCACCACCAATATGGTTATATTCATGGTGTGGTGTAATGATTTTATCTTTTGTAACAGGACCTATAGTAAGTATCTTTTTTTTCATAGTTTAGAACACCTTGTCATAGTTTACTTTCTAAATTTCCCTCATGTAGTATTGTGCCCACAAGAAAATTATTGATATTCTTCATTTTGTATTCATGAATAGTTTTGTTTGTTAATCCACCAGCTATAAAGTGTGTGGTATGTGGAATTAGTTTTATTATTTTTTCTGTTAGTTGAGTGTCGGACTGTTTTTTTGTACCTACTTGGGATATGTTTAGTATTATAGTATATTTTGGTTTTACTTTATTAATTAATTCAATTATATCCTTAAGTTCAATGTTATTATTTTTTAATAGAACCTGGTTATTTTTAATATCTATACTAAAAACTAATTGATTACTATCATAGTTCTTAAATATTTCATAAGTCTCTTCGATAGTGTCCATAGTTTCAGTAGCTAATATAGGGTAAGTACATTTATTTTCATCATTTCTAATATCCTTAATATCAGATATACCACTATCTAATAAAACAGGAATAATCTTATTTATACTGGATATTAATTCAAGGTTATCCCCCATATTTTCAATCTTATCAAGATCAGCAATATATAATGCTTTAGCACCTGCTTTTCTAAGATTCTTAGCAATATCTATGGGTGTATCACCATAAACACTGTTGAGATGAGTATAACTAGACCTGTTACCTGATTTACCACTAACACAGTCATTATTCATAATATCCATCACAGGAATAATCATAATAATCAAGACTTATAAATTAGAATTTCTTTTTTCAATGTATTCATCAACCGCATGGATACTAGCATCAATGGCATTCTCAGCTAAATTATTCGGTAGTGGTGCATCAGTATCTAAGTTAATATCTATATCAATATCAAAACTATCATTACCAGTATCTAAATTAATAGTAATATCAATATCTTCAAAGTCTTTTTTATTCATGTAATTTAATATATAGTTTGCAGAAGTAGTGTATGCTAAATTGATTATTTCGTCTACTTCTTCATCAGTTAGTTTTTTCATATCTAATAATCTCCTGTAAAAGTATATAATCAAAAAATAGTAAAATAAAAATAAAATTATATCCTTCAAAAAAAGTTTTTTTTATAATAAATTTTTTCTTATCAAAGGATTATTTTTTAAAAAAAGGGTATTATTCTATAGAAGAATTTTTTAATCTTCTATTTATTGCATTTGATTCATAGCTGTTTGAAGGCTTGATTGTAACTCTTCAAGTTTACTAGTTATACGTTTTTCTTGTTTGTCAATTGTTTTTTGTCTGATTTCGTACATTTCTATTTTATCTTTTAAATCTGCTTCAGATTCAGCTTTTGTTGTTTTGATAAGTAGAGGACCAGCTGTTTTATATACTTCAGCATCATCATCAGTTTTTGATAATTCATCTAAAGCTTTTTTAGATTCATTGAGTTGTAATGTTAAATTTTGTTTTTGTATAGCAATAGATTGAGCTTGTTGTTGTACTTGTTGGAATTGATTTAATTGTTCTTGTACATTTTCTGGTATATCCATTTATAATCACCTAATGTTTTTTTTTATATTAGAATAAATAACATATAATATATATTCTTATTTAATAAATTATAATAATATAATATATCTTTATTCTACTTTTTATATTTTTAATATTTTTGTGGATAGATTAATCCAACGAACATATGAGTTAATAGATGCTCGTAGACTAACAACATCCTTTGATTTAATAGTTATGATAATTGAATTATTATCAAGATGCATAATAGTTTTTGATCTATCATTTCTAGAGAAAGATATTTCTGGCTTAATAGAATTATATATGATTTCAGCATCTCTTTCTGTGTCGAATTCAACTGTAAATACAGTTTCAACATTGTCTAGTATATTCTTTTCTTCCAATTCAATCACTAAATATTATTTTTTCTTAGAATATTTTATATCCTGTAACATATATTTTATATTTCACATCTAATCCTTTTTTATCTATGAATTTGATGGATGCAATATTATTTTTCTCATCATTATCCTCTATGATAATACAGTTTTGTTTGATTTTATCTGTAGGATTTAATGGTGTGAAGAATTCATTTAACTCATTTAATGCTTGAGATTTATTGATAAAAGTAATTTCCTCTTTATTTACGTTAATAGTATTTTTTTCCTGAGGTATTGATACATTTATATAAATACTATATAATGGATTATTCATGTCACTTTCAAGATCATATATATTTATAGCACTGGGATTACCTTTTGTTTCAGTTATAACAAGTAATTTGGAATAATCTTCATTTCTTGCCTGGTTAACTACTTTATTAAAACTGGTTTTTCCTCTATTAATGTATGTAGAGTTAAAGTAATGTTTTAAAAATTGTGCAAATCGTCTAGTAAGCTGTGATGGCTTTCTACTAGTTGTAATAACTAAATTAGAATTGGTAGTTAGTATCATGTTAATTATCTCATTATTAATCTTTTTGTATTCTATTTATAAGTATAAAATTTGATTAATCTTAAAGAAAAACAGTATTTTTCATGTTATTTAAAAATTGATAAAAGGAGGATGATTCATCTTCCTTTATTAAAAAAATAGTTATTTATCTAGCTTTAATTGTACGTTTTACTACAGGAACTTCTTTAAATAAAATTCTGTATCTGCATTTAGGACATTTAGCTTCTGAATATTTTTTAATATCAACTGTTTGTCCACATTTAATGCATTTGTACATGCTTATTCTCCTCCAACGATACGTTTTATGTTACGTTTTGCAACTCTTCCCATTGGTGTTGTAGGAACGTATGCTCCACCAGTAAATACATTTCCACATTTACTACATTTCCAGATACCAGCATGAGTTCTTTTTACACCTGGTCTGTCACATCTAGGACAAATATGTTTTTTGTGCATTTTGTCTTCGACATCTTTTACGGTTCTTTTTGCTTTTCTACCATATCTAGCACCAAAACGACCAGTAGATCCTACTTTACTTTTTTTAACCATTTTTTCACCTTCCGTTAAGTCAATATTAAAAAAATATTATATCATCTTTCTTAATACTCTAAATATTTACCGATGATAACAACTTATTTGAGCTTTAATTAAATAACAAAAACCTATAAAATGTTATTTTAATTTTTCTCATAATCTTTTCATTCTTTAACTAAAAGCGACAGCGAATTAACTGTACTTCTAATAATTAGCTTTAAAAATAATATTATTTCGGAATTAAAGTAATAGACACCTAAAATCTATTATCCTTATAATATAACTATATAATATTTTTAAAACTTATCTAATATAAAGTTTATGATTTTATCTTATTGATTACAGAAAATAATTCCCGTGACCTAATCTCAGCAATCTTTTTAGACCTAAGGACTTCATCTACGGTTAAGATATTTAAACCACTTTTCTGTATTGCACAGATACTTCCATCTTCTCTAAAACCAATGGAAATACCAGCATCCATCAGATTTTCCTCAGCATATGTAGCATCAACAATTAACTGATTATTAACCTTAACAACAGTACATAAAATACTCTTATTACTTATAGGTAGTGTTGTAAGATTATCTTCATCAAGAGTAATTTCACCGTTGACACTAGTTGCTGTAGGTATCTTTGTTGTTAATAATGCAGCTACAGCACCAAGACATGCAGCATCCATAATATTACCATCAAAGTCAACAATGTAAATATCAATGTGTAATTTCCATACTTTACTACCTTCAACGATGCATAACTTTTTTAAATCAACAAGTGGTGATTCACGAATAGTTCTATCTACAACACGTGATATTTCTACAGCAAACTTGTTAGGAGGACCATACTCAAAATTACGATTAGCAATAGGAAGTAATTCTGTGTTAGTTATAAGAATTCCCTGGTCTGGTGTGTTATTAAAGGGAGTGGTAATTTGAGCTTTAACACCGGCAACCACAGTAGTTTTACCAATAGAAACCTTTGCAGATCCTTCAGATTTTCCAATATAATTTGTTTTAATATGAATATCCCTATACTCTGTAAAAGATCTATGATCTACTCTTTTACCTTTATTTAACAAATCAAATATTTTCTCCTTAGAAATCTCCGAGATTATATTTACCATTAGTGTCACCACCATATTTGTTATATAATGTTTGTTGTTGTAACTTATTAATGAAGTAACAACCATCATAAGCTAATTGTAATGCTTCTTCAAATTCCTCACTAGTTAAATGGCCATCCATTTGTAGGAATGTAATCTCACCAGTTCTTGGCATAATTGCAACAGGCATATCTGCCTCTCCATTCTGGTCTTCATCTTCAGATAAATCTAATACAATATGACCATCAACTTTACCAACTGCACATGAACTAATAAGATCTTTCATTGGTATCTCAGCATCAGCTAATGCTAAACTTGCACCAATTATTCCAAGACATCTAGTACCACCCTCTGCTTCCAAAACTTCTATTGAAATATCTATAGATGCTCTCGGATATTTTTCGAGGAATATGCTTGGTGTAATTGCCTCTGATATTAATTTTGATATTTCAGTAGACCTACGATCAGGTCCAGGTCTTTTTCTTTCTTTAACTGAGAATGGAGCCATATTATATCTACATCTTAGAACTGCACCATCAGGTTTTGAATGTTTTTTAGAATGTAATTCTCTAGGTCCATATACTCCTACTAGTATTTTATTATGACCACATTCAATGTATGCAGAACCATCAGTATTATTAAGTACGCCAGTTTCCATCTTTATATTTCTAAAAGCATTATATGATCGTCCATCTTTTCTTATATATTGATTTGTCACTTTATCCCTCTATTTATGGATTTATAATCATATTTTGCACGTTTTTAATAAGATTATGTTTAAATGGTTGTTCTTCAATCTTTTCTATTATTTTTAAAATCATTTCAACATTTTCTTTCAAACCATTTATCCAAATTAATCCATTTTTTGCTACAATCATATCAGTATATGTATATTCTTGTATCATAGTTGTAATGAATGCATTTTCTTCACTTAGAAAATGTACTGTGGGTTGTTTTACTCTAACAATTATTCCCTGATTAAATTTACCTAGTCCACGAGCTCTTAATGTTAATTTTACTCTGTTTATTTCATCAACATTTGCTACCCTTAATAATAGCATATCATTAACATTTATAATATTATTAATATTCTGTTCATTTTTATCATACAACTCAGATGTTGATAAATATCCATGATATGTACTGTTAATATTTATAGACCATGATGAGTAGGATGAGCTAGTTACACGACCAATTATTAAATCACCATATTGTGGTTTGTAGGTATATTTGAAGGGTATAACACTAATAGTATCACTATTAATGTAAACAAGACCCGTAATATCTGAGTAAATTTTACCTTTTTCTTTGAAAGTACCTCTGCCTAGTTTATAACTATCATTATCTGTTAATAAACTTCCTGGAAGTACTACTTCTTTGTTTTCTACAAATAACATAGTATACTCTTCATTTTAAGAATGTTTATTTGAGTAGTTTTGTTTCAACTTCTCCATGAGTTAAACCACTTAGTGCAGTATAGAATTCATCTTGTAATCCACCAGGTATTTCTACTATACCAATCCAACTACCATCACTTTCCCATTCTTCTTTCATTAATTTACCATATTGTGTGATAGTTGAATAACTTTTACCAGCATATGTTCCTGGTATTTTAACAGCTACCTGTACTTTTTCTATTCTTATAGGTATCTTTGTTAAAATAGCTTTTACTGTTGGTTGTATTTGTTCTTCTACTGTTTTCATTGGATCAATATGTACTTTTGCTTCTTCCATTGCTTTAGCTATACGTTTTGGTGGATGTGGAAGTTTGGTCTGTGGATTTATTGCTTCTCTGGCTATTTGATTGATTACTTGTTTTGTTTTTTCTTCTTGCATTTTACGTCTTTGGTTTGCTGTTATCTGAATTGTTCCTTTATGGATAATTTTATCAGCTACAACTAGTGGATCAGTACTTTCAAATGCTTTCTTCATTGCTTCTTCAGATGCTTTATCTGCTTTATGTGCATCTTTATATATGTCTTCTACTGCTAATATTTCTTCTAAATCTATGTCTTCTCCGCGTTTATAATCTGCTGCAAGTTCTGGATCGACTAATATTTCAAAGCGTTCTCCATAACTTTCTAAACGTGCAATTACTGCATCGTCTACATTAACCATAGTTTCACCTTGTCTTATTTTTTTTATTGTAAGATGTTAAAATAAATTCGGATTTTAATCTTTATTTAAATTTGTATTCTATTTTTTCAACAACTATATATTAATATCTTTGTTATTATTATAATAAATTTAGCAAATAATTATTGATTACAAGAGATAAGTTAGATTTTATTAAAAATTAGACATGTTATGGGGTGGTTAATAAAATGGGTTAGTATGAGAAGGATGAAGTTATTCTTCATCTTCATTCTCATCAGCAGATTCTTCTTCGGCTTTTTTAGCTTCTTCTTTTGCTTTTCTTTCAGCTTCTTTTTTAGCTTTAGCTTCAGCTTTTTTAGCTTCTTTTTCCTCTGCTTCTTTTTTAGCTTTTTCTTCAGCTTCTATTTTTTCTTGTTCTTTACGATCAAGTACTTTTTGAACATATGTATCGATATCGTCGCTCTCTAATTTTCTGTATTGAGCTGTACTTTTATCAATTACTGAAATTTCTACGCTGTCATCAGCTATTTTTCCATCTGTTGCTACGTATATTCCTTCAATTGCTAAGTCAATTGCATCTTCTAATGAAATATCATCTTCGTATTTGTCTTCAAATAATTCTAATGCTTTGTCACGTCCAAGTCCTATAGCTGTAGCTTTATATTCTACTAATGCTCCACTTGGGTCTGTTTCATAGATTCTGCATTCGTCGTCAGATACTCCACCGATAATTAAGGAGATACCGAAAGGTCTTACTCCACCACTTTGGGTGTACATCTGTTCAAGGTCACCGAGGTATTTTGCTAATCCTGTGACTGTTATTGGTTCGTGGTATTGTAATTTGTTTACTTGTGCTTGATTTCTTGCAATGTCAATTAATCTTCTTGCATCTGCTACAAGTCCACTTGATGCGGTAGCAATATGGTCATCTATTTTGAATATTTTTTCTATGGATGATGGTACTACTAATTTACTTTTTATTTTTTTATCTACTGCAAGTACTACACCATCTTTAGATACTATACCAATTGATGTTGTTCCTCTTTTTACTGCTTCTCTTGCGTACTCAATCTGGAATAAACGTCCATCTGGGCTGAATACTGTTAATGCTCTATCATAGCCTGCTCCTGAAAATTGTTGCATATTTTCTACCTCACTTTTGTTTTATTTTTGAAAAAATGTTATTATTATTTTAATGTTTTTTATGTATTTTTTTTATTGTATTTACATATCTATATTTACAATTACTTATTATTACTATTTGTTATTAATATATTTTTCACATAATCTTATATAAATATAGTTTTAAAATATAGTTTTTTGGTGGTTAAAATAATTTAAAATAGTTATGAACTCTTTATTTTTAAAAGAAAAGAAAATAATAAGATTAACTTAAAATCTTATTCGTTTATAATGTTTTTAGCATTTGTAATAACATTGTCTACAAATTTACTACTACTTCCAAGATATGTGTGAGGATCCATTGTCTCATCAATTTCTTCTTGTGTTAAATATTTAAGTATCTCTTCTTGACTTGATAGTATTTCACGTAATCCTTTATCTTCAGCATATGCTTCCATTGCACAGGATCTTACAAGACTGTATGCACTTTGTCTACCCATACCTTTTTGTGTTAATTTAGACATAAATCTTTCAGCCATAATAAGACCATTACTTAGGTTTAGGTTACGTTCAATATTATCTTCGTGGAATTCTAATTTTCCGAATAGTTTTATTGAAAGATTTAATATGTAATCTGTTAATATTGCTGATTCTGGAAGTATAATACGTTCACAGGAGGAGTTTGTTAAGTCTCTTTCATGCCATAAGGGGTTGTTTTGTAGAGCTGCATTTACGTATGATCTTACAACTCTTGAAATACCACAGATTCTTTCACCAGTAATAGGATTTCTTTTGTGTGGCATGGTACTACTACCTACTTGTTTTTTAGGGTCGAATTTTTCTCCAACTTCCATAATTTCTGTTCTTTGTAGATTACGTACTTCTAATGCCATTTTTTCTAATGTACTACATATGTTTGCTAATGTCATTACATATTCTGCATGATTATCTCTTTGAACAACTTGGTTGGATATGTGTACTGGGTTTAATCCTAATATTTCAGATACTCTCATGTGTATATCGTAACCTACTTCTCCAAGAGCTGCTGTTGTTCCTACTGCTCCTGTCATCATTCCTACGCATAAGTGTTCTTTTGTTAAATCTAATCTGTCTAATTGACGTGTAAGTTCATCTATGTATATTGCAAATTTCATACCATATGTTGTTGGTAGTGCATGTTGACCGTGGGTACGTCCGATTGTAACGGTATTTTTGTGTTCTTCTGCAAGATCTATTAGAAGTTTTATGAGTTTAACTACTTTTTCTCTTATAATTTCTATTGAAGCTTTTAATTGTAGTGATTGTGATGAATCAATAATGTCATTACTTGTAGCACCATAGTGAACATATTCTCCTGCACCATTATCACATACTTCTTCTAATGCTTTCATTAAAGCTGCGATGTCATGGTGCGTAGCTTGTTCTATTTCATCTACTCTTTTTTGCTTAACATATTCTGTTGTAGCTTTTTTATTAATTTCTTCTGCAGCATCTTTAGGTATTAAATCTATTTCTGCTTCTGCCTTTGCTAGTGCTGCTTCTACTTTCAACATATTTTGTAATTTTGATTCCTGTTCCCATATAGCTTTCATTTCAGGTGTACCATATCGGAATTCTATTGGATGTATTGCCATAATAATCAGTTATTATCTTTTTATTAAATTTATTTAAATATCCCTATTGTAGATATTCATAATTTTCTAGAATAGTCTTCTATACTTTATTTATGATTTTTATTATTTTTATATTAGTGGTCTTGAAATATTTTTTAAAAAAAGAATTAATTATTTTAGAGGAGGTCATATTTATTATCTAATGTTTTAATTGTTCCTGAAGTACCTAGTGTATGGATTACAACACGGCTATGTTTGTATCTTGTTATTGTATTTAGGACCAGTATCATTTCTTTTTCATAGCCTCTTCTACATTTTATGATACATTTATATTGGAATCTTTTAGGATTTTTGATTTGTTTAATATTAATTAGCCATAGGTTGATTTTACTTGATTCAATTTCACCATATGTATTTATTAGGTTATTCCATAGGAATGTGATTATTTCATCTTTTTTTATTTTACATTCGCTATATAAATTGAATGCTATGTATCTCTTTTTTTCTCTTAATGTTGGTGGTAATATTTTTAATTTCATCATGATAACAAAAACCTACAATACTTACTTTAATCTTTAATTATTTGAACGCCTTCAATAATACTATCTTTATGTATGCCTATATTTTCAATTATTTTCATAGGATTATCAGAAATAGTTTTTATACTATAATCAGTATCCATGTCCATAAGTTGACTTAATATTAACATAGCTTTTGGTGAACGTACATCATAAAATGACCTACTACCACTACTAAGAATAACTCTGAAATTATACTTTCTCTGTAATAATAGTAATTGATTAATTTGATTTAATATTCTTGACTTATAATATCCATGATTATGAAGAATATCTGATAAATTAATATTAACAGTAATATTATTCTTAACAAGCATTTTAGCAAGAATATGATTTATTCCACTATTTCTCTTATTATTGTATGGATGATTAATAATATCAATCTGAGGCATTTCACATATAGAACGATTAATCTTAGTATCTCCACCATTTGCCATGATAAGATCTACCTTTCTATAAAAACGTTGAACAGTCTTGTGAATAAGTTGAGGATTATTCTCATTAATACATATTCCATGATACAATTTAATATTTGTAGATTTATTCAATTCATTAAATTTATCAACGGTTTTCTTGTTATAATCTTTAGAATCATAAAATATACATGCACCACTAAATTTAAAATCTTCTAATGTCTTAATTATTTCCATATTTGGTGCAATATTAAAATCATAAAAAATAGTCATATAAGTTACCTTGGAAAATAGTTATTTCAAATAGAAAAATATTGAAGTTATAAGAAGTTAAAGATTTTATGAGCAACTTCAATTGCATTATCTTTACTTACGGGATAACTAGCAATTTTTATTCTAACATGTATGGCATCGCCTGAGTAAGTCAACTTAAGATTTTCATCTAAAGCCTCTTGTTTATCAAAGCGTAGGAATAAGTTTCCTTTTTCATCCATACGACGACTTAATTCATTTTTAATAATTTCTTTATCATCTGATGATAAATTTTCATTAAGAAATTCTATGAAGTCTCTGTTTAATCTTTTTTTAGTTATCTTATCTGATAAAATAACAATATCATTACCGAAATGATCTTCAGTAATAGTTTTTTCAGGTAAAGGATTAGAAAAAAGGTAACTAATAGCATCAATTACCTTTTCTTCATCCTCGGTTCCATAAACAAATGTTCTATAAGTTATATTATGGATCATTTATCTAACCTTTTCAGCACCTTTACCTTTTTTGTATAATCCTCTTCCTCTTTTACCTGCGCCAGTTAAACCTCTGAAAGCACGGTTTGTGTGTTTTTTACTGCAAATCCAATTGATTTTGTTATCATGTTGGATTGTTGGGCATTGAGGGTCTACAAGGATTACTTCATAGTATTTTGCTTTACCATCTTCCCAAACCCAATAGGAGTTAAGTACTTCTAAGTTAGGGTATTTACGTGCAACACGTTCCTCAGCCATTCTTTGAATGGATTTTTCTCCTGAGATTTTGTTAACACCCATTCTTTTAGGATCTCTACCGTTTTTGAATCGTGATTTTCTTCTTGATCCTCTTCTTACTCTAATTCTTGCAATAACGTAACCTGTTTTTGCTTTGTAACCTAATTGTCGTGCTTTGTCGATTCTTGTAGGTTTGTCAATTCTTATAATAACAGGTTGTCTTCTCCATTTTGGTAATCTTTCTCTCATAAGTTCGTTAACGTATGAGTCTTTTGGGTTTTTCCATGCTTCTTTCATATACTTATACATTATATCTACCTCATTGTTCAGCTGTTAAGCCACATCCAATTTAAGTTTTTATGTTTTGTATATTGAAGGAGTATATAAGAATAATAGTAAAACAATTATCCATTGAAACAGTATTATCACTGTTTTCTTATTAATATTCTCCTAAAATATAAAAAAACTAATATAAATTAGTTTAAGTTATTATATTCATTAAATTTGGAATATTAATCCCTAATTTTCATATAATAAAATGTATTAAAATTAGACTATACTAATAGCACATTATTATATAATCTTTATACTATACAATATTTCTTTTTAGTATTATATAATAGTTTGTAAATATATATTATACAGAAAAGTATAGGTAGCGATATAAAAATGGAATTTTGTCCAAATTGTGGAAAAGTTTTACTTCCAAAACATGGTATACTTCACTGTTATGAATGTGGTTATGAAAAAAAACTAACTAAAGACGAGAAAAAAGACTATGTTATAGAACAAGACGTGTCTGACAAACAAGATATTGTAGTAACAGGAGATAAAGTTAATACATTACCTACCACAAAAGGGTTATGTTATCGTTGTGGTAATCGGGAATTAGAATGGTGGATGGTTCAGATGCATCACTCAGATGAAGCAGAGACGAGATTTTATCGTTGTACTAAATGTGGAAATACATGGAGAAGGTCTAATTAAAAAAAAAGATTATAAAAAAAGATTATTGTAATGTTCAATATTATTTTGAAAAACTTAATTCCAAGTTATCATAAAGGTTTGGTATTTTATCACTAGTTTTTCTTTTCATTGATTCCATTATTTTATTTTGTTTTTCATGTGTTTCTGTAATAGCTAAAATTTTTTCGATTTCTTCCAAATCCTCACTTTTACACATCCAACCTCTAGTTTTACCGGCAACTTTACTTAAATCATCAAATTTATCTGGTGTATAGTATTTGAAGAATTGTTTTATTTTTTCTTTTTGACGGTCATTAATTTTTCTAGTTAGTTGGTAGTATTTAGTTGATGTGTTACAGTCAATTGTTGAAAGTCGTAATCTTAGCCCAGATTCATCACTTATCATAATACCGTATTTTTTATTTATAATTACTATATACTATATTTTTTGGTAGTTAGTCATTACATTTACTATACAATTTATAATAATAATTAATTTTATTACTATTTTATATAATTTACTTATAAAAGAATTATGTAAACTTTGTACTAGTAATTTTATTAAAATTATATATTTTTTATTTCAAAATATTTTCCAAATAGAATACTAATTTCAAATTGTTAATTATTAAATTATTCTATTTTTCACAGGTTAATTCACTAAAAAAATATCTGAAAAAAATTAGTTATAAAATTAACATGTAACTGGATAATGTTTATAAAAAGAAGTCTATTGGTTTCTTTCATATAAATTAAAATAATTATAATTGAAAAAAAATTTAAAAAAGAATGTATATGAGAGTAATGTTGTTAATTAATAGATTATAATGGTCCTTTATTTTCTCGACCTTCGCGAATTCCTGTACCTGCTTCTCTCTTCATAGCTTCAGGTTTAAATAACATTTTAACAAGGTTATCTGCATGCTGGGTTGCACGGTTATATGCTAATTGTTTAAGATCTTTTTCATCCTTTCCTTCATCTTCATGCACAAATACTTCAAGAATATGAGTATTGGTCATTAATTGTGCCTGTATTAAACCAGTACTAGCTTCATGTGCACATAATTTATCTATTTTTTCACCACCAGGCATACCAAATGCCATGACAATATCACACTCATCTTCTTCGATGAGTTTTTTTGCAGTAACTGGTAAATCTTTAACTCCTGGAACATATCGTTCTATGAATTTAACTCCAGCAACCTGTTCTTTAATTCTTTGTACTGCAGCACTTGCCATATCAAATCTAGCAAATGTAGTGCTACATATTCCTATTCTTTTTGTCATTAATTAACAACACTCCCTAACTTATTTATTTATTAATAATTTCTTTTACTTCAAATGATTTTTTAAGTCTGTCTAGGTCAATGTAACCTGTATGATACATTTTACCTGTTACCATATCATTGACAATGATTTGTGCTGGAGCAAAGATGTCTTTAGGCATTTTATAGAAATCTTTACCTGCTTCTTTAAATAATTCTAGGAAACTTTGACCATATTTATCTGATGCTGATGATGGAAGGTTAGCTGCTAATTCTTCAAGGTCTTCTCCTTCATCAGGTTCAATATAGAAGTATGCTCGACCACCAAATATTATTGCATCATTAGTTTTACCCATTGCTTTAAGACTATCTGGATCTACTGGGGTAATAGGTGTGATACCTGCAGCATATGTAACTTTTGTAACATCAAAGTTCATCATTTCCTGCATTTTAAATAATCCAGTTTCTAAAGTTCTACCAGATATTTGTATTGAACCTACTAGAGATGATGTTGGTGCTACAAGAATTGTTAAATTTTCTGTTTTTACTCCACATTCATCTGCAATGTACTGTGCTACTTTTTCGTCAGGTAATTTATCTGCTTCTAAAGTTATTACAGCTATGTCAGATTCTTCTTTGTAATTTGTTATTTCATATATTTTAGCATCTTTAAATTTGTGTGCTTGTCCTGGACCGGAACCTATTGCATAGTAACCATCCACATCTATTTTCCATCCAGCTTTTTGTGAACCTAATGTTGTTAATGCTGGAAAATCAGTTTTTACTTTTACAGCAGGCATTGCCATTATGTCACTAAGGTCTCCTGGAATAGATATACCTACATCACATATTCCACCGAGACAAACTTTTGTAAATAATTCTCCACCTTTAATACTACCTTTTGCATTAACACCACAATCAATTACAACAGTTCCATTAGATAATGTTGAGGGTATTAGTTTTAATTTTTCAGAATCTTGAACCATTTTATCTGCAATTTTTTTTGCTGATATGTTCATACTTTCACTCATATTTTATTTCTCCATTAAACATTAGTTAAATAATATCCATAATACTTTATTATTGTCTATTATTCTTTACATAGTAGTTTTATTACTTATTTTTAATATATTTTTAATTTATAAGAATCTTTTTTATTTTTAGTACTTTTTTAATATCTCTCTGCATTTATCCCAATCATGTTCATAGATATGAAGACTCATTGCATGATGTACCATGTTAACTAATTTAGTATTGGTGTTTTCTGCTACATAGTATCCTACTTCTCTTATTCCGAAGAGATTAGGAAATGTAGCTCCTCCACAATCATTACTTCTGAAGAAGTCAGTCATATATAATTCATCATTTCTAATTAGGAATGCTATTTCCTGTAAACATGGTATTTCATCTACTTTATTATCTTGTATAGGGTCTATGGTTATTGCTATTGCACGGCGAGATTCACGGCAATTGTTTAGTTTTTCAATACAGGTGTCTAGTTGGTCAATACCAAAATATTGTCTTAACCTATTTCCATAGGTGTATACAAATCCTTGGTCATTATTAGGGTCTAATAATTCTTTTTTATAAGTTTCTAATCTATCATCATGCCATGGTGAGCATTCTGGAATAGTATTATCATCAGGGTCTGTAATTTCTATTACTATGTTTTGTAGTTCTCTTGTTAAGCTTCCACGTTCATCTGTAACTTCATGTCCTTCTTGCATTATCTTTTTTACACATGTAAGCCATGCTTTTGCTATTGAATTTGTTCTAATAAATTTTGCCATTAATCTACACACCCCTTTCTTTAATATTATCTAATAGTTTTAATTTTCCTTCCGCTATGTCTTTTGGTAGCATACGCATACCACAATCAGGATCTATTATAATGTTATCTTCTTTAATGATGTCCACTACTTGTTTCACTGTATTTTGGACTTTATCTTCATCGTCTATTTCGTCTAATTTGGTGTTTACACAGCCTATTCCTATTAGTTTTTTGGAATTATGCCAAGTTTTTCTGAGAATGTCGATGTTTTGTGGCATTCCTGAGAATTCAAAGTCAAGTCCATCTACCTTAAATGTTAATAATTCTTTTAAAACATCTTTTAAGTCACCACATACATGTAACATGACTGGAATATCAACAGATTCACTAATTATTTCAACAGCTTTTTTTGAAATGTTGATATCCTCTGCACCTGTTGATATAAATGGTTCATCTATTTGTATTGCACATGCTCCTGCTTTTTCTAAAGCTTGTGCTTCAACACATAATGCCTTGGCCATGTCATATATAGCATATTCTTTCTCAGTGTAAAATTTAGAAATCATTGATGAATGAATTAATGTTGTAGGGCCAGTTAATACTCCTTTTATACCCTTTTCTTCATGTTCAAAGATTGCATCTAGTGAAGCATGTAATTGGTATGAGGGGTTTATAGATTTTGCTGTTTTGTATGCTAGCTGTAGGTCTTTTACTGAGATAGGATGAGCTGCTGGCGTAATTTTTCCATTAATATAAACAGTATTATCCTCTATTTTAAATCCATTTATTTTACTAGCAAATATTTTCACCATATCTCCTCTTACCTGACCATCACATATAACATCTATGTTAGATTTAGCCAATGATTTTACAGAGTCTATTATAGCTTGTTTGTAAGGGTCATATAGTCCAAGAGATTGTGTGATTTTATCATTAATGCTTTCAGCTTGGAATGTATTAGTTGGATAACTACCAACCACTGTTGTAATGATATTCATATTATCGAGTCCTGGTTGTTAATTTTATATTATATTTAATATTTGTAAATTGTAATTAATAGTACTTAAGTAATCAAAAAATGAGTGATAAAAAAGAGAAAAGGGGGTTAGGCATATGTTATTTTTATTTTCTTATGTGGTATTGTTCTTTTGAATTTCTTTTTAGGATAACCAATAACAAATGTTGAGTTCATATGTTTATTTTTATCGATTTCTGGGAAGAATTCCATGAGTCTATCATGATCTATCTGGTCAGCTTTAAGTATGAATAAAGAATAAAATCCACCTAATCCCATAGTATATGCCATTAATTCGACTCTTGTAGATGCTATTACAGCACTTGTAATATCAGTTGAAAATGCTAATATTAATTGATGTCCTGTCCATAGAAGTGGATGATATTTATGTGATGTATTATCTTTTAGATATTCTCCTAGTTGTTTTATCCGATAAAATTCATTTTCTTCTACTTTAATTATATCATATACTAATTGCATGAACTCATCTAATTTTTCATCAAGTACAACAAATTCAACGTCTTGTTTATTCATTCCACTAGGACTATAATATGCAGCTTCAAAGAGTGTGTTGAATGTTTCTTTATCTATTTTTTTATTAGTGAACCATCGTATACTCCTACGTTGTTTAAGAAACTGTAAGTAATCTTCTGAAGATATAGGTATTTTTGTTGCATCATATTTTTCAACACGGTCCTCTTGATCTTCATATATTTTTAAGGATATTGCACCGGTTGGACAAATAGCCATACAGTGTCCACAATTAAAACAATCTCCACCTATTTCTTTTATTGTTGGATTAACTTCAATATTGTCCCTTATACAAACTGATTCACATAGTCCACAGCCTATACATTTATCCGTATTAATATTTAGTTTCATAAAATTAACTCCTTATTAAATATTATTCTTTTCATCATAAAAAAAGTAAAAAAAAATATGGAATGGGGGTTATTATCTTTTGGTTGTCACAATATGTGCCATAACCATTGCACTTAAGAAGAGATATGTTACCAGTGCCGATCCATTGATTGTTCTTGTGATAACAAAGAATCCTAAAACGGTTTGAGCAATAAATGCTGATAGTGATCCTATCAGTAATGCTTCTCTTCCTAAATATTTTTTATTTCCACGTTCTCGTTGAACTCTATATTTATCTAATACTTTAAGTCCTACAATTATTACAATTAAAATCCAAATAATGATTAATGCTAATGCTAGATAACCAAAATCAAATCCTACACCAAATATTCCAGGTAAGAAGTAATCTATAACATCTTTTCTAGTTACAAGGATACCGTAGAATAACGGGAATGGTAAACCGAAGTATGTGATAAAAGTTAATGGTAATGATATATATCCATCACTATTTCCTGTACTTGCATTTCCCCAGTAGGTTGCATTTGCATTATGTCCAAGTACATTTGTGTTATCAATAACTAATTGAAGACTAGCAAATTGATTTGTATTCATACGATCAATTCTTGCTAATGGACTTATAATTTCCATATGTAATAATTGAGATAATCCTTCCATAGCTCCGAAAACTACAAACAATGCCACAATAATCAACAGAATTCTTCGAGCACTTAATATGGAATTTTCCCTTCTAAATGTTTTACTAAGAATGAAAAATCCGATAACTAATCCAAGAACCCACATGAGTAAGAAGTCTCTGTGAACTATTGCTCCAAATATAGTAATACCAGCAGTTATTAAAATAATTAATAATCTAATATTAGATGTTTTAATATTTTGATCTCGCAACATTGGAAGAATCGCCCACGACGTTACCACAACCAGTATAGCTATAGGACCATATGGGTGGGTAAATTCATGATGACTCAACATTGGTAGTAGAAGACAAATAGCATCCACACCGAATAATAGAGTTATTCCTACACCTAATATTAAAGATAATAGAAATATTAAGCTGAAACTTAATGGTAAGAAGTTTAATATTAAAAGAACTCCTATATGTATAAGAATAGCAACTTCTAAAATTAACATTAGGTGATTAGTAGCTATTAATGCCATATAATCATCTATCCTCCAAATAAATTCCTATCTGAATTTAATTGTTTGTTGAATGTATAATTCAATTAATTACTATAATTATATTAATATTTTATTTTATTAATAATTATGTTAAAATAAGTCAAGAAAACATCCTTAATAATTTTCAAAAAACAGTATGATAAAATCGGATATTAAATAAAGAGAATAATAAAAAGAATATTTATTTATTATTAGTATTTTTCATAATGAATTCTTTCTTCATGGAATTTATCCATAAATTTATTTTCCTGTCCTTCACCAGGATAACCTAAAGTAATTAAGCAGAATGGTCTTACATTTTCAGGTAAATCAAATATTTCTGCTATAGGATTCATAATATCCTGCCATGGAGCAACTCCATTCCAGAGACCACCTAATCCAAGATTACATGCTTCAAGTAACATGTTTTCTGCAGCTGCACTCATATCCTGTTGCCATGCATCTTTATAGAATGATAAATCAATATTTGCTACTAATACAATCACTGCCTGTGCATCTTTAGCACGTGGTTTGATTTCACCTAATTTATCAATGGTTTCTCTGTTTTTAACAACAATAAATTCCCATGGTTCTGCACCTAATCTGCTGCCTGGTGCCTGCATTCCAGCTTTTAATATTTTTTCAATCTTTTCGTCTTCTACTTCTTTATCAGCATATTTTCGTATACTTCTACGTGTTTTAATAATTTCTTCAAAGTCTGCCATTTCATATCACTTCTTACTTTTATCATTAATTATTAAATTATGATAAGAAATATATATTATGAAAAATAATAATATAACTATCTTATTCTAGGGCTAGTAGCTCAGCTTGGTAGAGCGTCGCCTCGGCATGGCGAAGGCCTCGGGTTCAACTCCCGACTAGTCCATTTTAATAATAATGTATTAAATTAATTATTCTTGTTTTCAGTGTATGTTTTATATATTTCATTAACAATTAGATCTATAAGATTATCAGTTTCAACGTGTCTATCCACATGTTTATTTTCTAATAACTCCTTAGATAATGCGATAATTTCATTTAAATCTGTTGATCTTTTCATCAGACCTTTTTCAATATAATATGTATCTACTGATAATTGTTTTCCAGGATAACATGATATAACAGGGGTTCCTAAAAGAGCTGCTTCTCTATTCATTGTACCACCAGCACCAATAACAAGATCTACTCTCTTCATTAGACTAAAAGTATCAACAGGTGTTTTTATAACTTGAACATTAGGTATGTTCTTAAATATATCACTCTGTGCTTTAAACCGTGGGATTACAAGTATATCTGCAATATCTTTTAACTCATTAATGATAGGTGTTAGCACGGACTTTGTACAATCTGTATCTAAATATGATGCTAATGAGGGTTCAGGTCTCATTAATATAACATGTTCTTTAGTAAGTTTTATTCCTAAATCTTCAAGTATATTCTCATTATATTTGAAGTCCTCTAGGTGTGTAACTTCACAGGTACCATTATATCGGACAATATTGTTGGGATCCATTCCAAATTTAATAGTATTCCATACATCAAATATTTCGGGTATAATTAGTTTGTTTGTCAGTGGTAATGTTAATTTATTTGCTGCTACAGCATGCTCATTATCAAGAATAAATATGTTGGGTATACCTAGTCCAAAAGCGACTCTAGGTAATTCAATTGAATGTTTAGTGATAGCAACATCAATGTCCTGTTTTGATATGAATTTTGATAGTTCATATGCACGTTTTGTACTTGATAATAACTTTTCTTCGAGTGTAACACCATGATTACCGATAGAAGTATATTCTAATCCAAAAATATCTAATAAATCATGTATATTAGAGTAATCTCTTGCAGTTATTAGAACGTCATGCCCATCTGCTTTTAATTTTTTAATAATTCCATTAAAAAATCGTACGTGGGGCGTGTTCACAATATCAATCCATATTTTCATTGTTGTTGCTCCTCATAAAGTTTTTGTTATTATAAAAAAAGTAGAATAAGTAAATTTAATTTATTTACTTATTTGAATGTTTTAAATAGTTTAATTTAGTTTGCATTGAGTCTTTTGCTTTGGAAGTCTTTGTAGGTTTTTATAACTTCATCAATACCTTCACCAGTTTTTATACTACATTTAATTACTGGGATGTCTGGATTGATTGTTTTTATATCGTTAACCATTTTATCAGCATCTGCTCCAACTGCATCAGCTATGTCTATTTTGTTAACTATAGCCATATCAGCATTTTTGAAAATCATTGGATGTTTCTCTGCTGTGTCATCTCCTTCGGTTACACTGATAATAACTGTTCTTACGTGTGCACCTATTTTGAAGTCTGCTGGACAGATGAGGTTTCCTACATTTTCGATGAATAATACGGAAATATCATCGAGTGGTACGTCTTCTAGTGAGTGTTCGACTAGATGTGCGTCTAGGTGACATTCTTTTCCAGTGTTTAATCCTTTTACTGGTACTTTTTTTGCTTCAATTCTTTTTGCATCAAATTTACTTAGAATGTCTCCAGCAATTACTCCGATGTCATCATCCATTTCATCGATTAATTTTTCGATTAATGCTGTTTTACCTGAACCTACTGCTCCTACAAGGTCTACGGTAAATACTCCTTTTTCATCAAATTTTTTTCTGTTATCAAATGCTATTTGGTCATTTGCTTGAATAATATCTTGTTCTACTTCTATGCTTGCTACGTTATGCATTTTCATCTTCTCTTTCTATTTTTATTGTTTTAATATTACATTCTTGTCCTTGGATAACATGTACTCTTGTACTGTCACATTTTGGACATGTAGCTACAGCCATTAAATGATCCATATTTTCATCTGTTTCACTTATACCCTTGAAACCACATTTTTCACATTCTATTTCAATAGGAATCATGTTAATGATTATGTCTGCATCTTCCATGATGGTATCTTTTATTAGTACATCCATCATGAATCTTAGTTGTTCTGGGTTTAGCATGGTTAGTTCTCCAACTTCCAGTACTGCTTCTGTTACACTGATTGCATCATTTTTCTTTGCAGTATCGAGTATTGCTTCTACCATACTATTTGCCATAGATAATTCATGCATTATATGCTAACTCCGATTATCTTTTAGTATTACTTAAATCAGTATTACTTAAATATTTTTTATATAATTATTTTTTTAAAATTGAATTTATTTATCACTATTTATATTTGTAAGTATAATATTATAAAATTACTTTATTTTTTCATGATGGTTTCTCAATTATCTGTAATAATAAAATAATAAAAGTATACTTACTCCTTGTTGTCGATTTTTTGTCAATTATTAAAATCAATATATCAACATATACTAATATATTGGTAATTAATATAAACTTTTTGTTTATCCGAACTATCAGTCATCACTTAACAGACTAATAAAAATAAGATACTATTTTATAAATGAAATTCATAAGTATTAATTAGATTATGATAACGCATTTTTTTCTAGGAAAATAAATAATTCTAGAATTAAATACAATTATGAATAGTACTTATTATATTAGATTTTTAAGGAGAGTAATATTAAGTGATTATTGGAGGATCAGCATCTCAAGCTCTAGCTGCAGAAGTAGCAAGAGAACTGGATGATAAACTATGTTCTGTTGAAACAAGAAAATTTCCTGATGGAGAAAGATACTTTAGAATAAAAGATGAAATACCAGAAGACGAACCAGTGATAGTAATTCAATCAACTGGATATCCTCAAGATGAAAACATGATGGAACTATTTTTCATACTCGATATTCTTGGAGATATGAATGTAACAGATATAACACTAGTATCACCATACCTAGGATACAGCAGACAAGAACGCAGATTCAAAGAAGTAGAATGTATCTCAGCTAAAGCAATTGCAAAATTAATACAGACAATGGGCGTAAAACGGGTAATCTCTATAAACCTACACGAACAAAGCATATGTGATTTATATGATATACCAGTAGATAATCTATCAGCAATGCCTGCAATAGCAGCATATATCAGAGAAAATTATTCAGATAAAAAACCAGTAATACTAGCACCAGATAAGGGCGCAGAAAACTTTGCAAAGGAAATAGCAAGAATACTAAATACGGATTATGATTATTTAGAAAAAGTTAGATTATCACCAGAAAAAGTAAAAACAAAAACTAAAAGTATCACAGTAGATAACCGTAGTGTTATAATTGTAGATGATATAATAAGTACTGGGGGAACTATTGTAAATGCAATAGATATATTAAAAAGACAAGGTGCAAAAGCAGTAGATGTTGTTTGTGTACATCCAGTACTAGTTAACGATGCAATACTAAAAATAAATGCAGCTGGAGCAAATTCTGTAACAGGAACAAATACACTAAAAAGTGAAGTTGCACATATAAGCGTGGCTAAAACAATAGCTAATCATTTAAAATCATTATAACATTTCTTTTTTTTAAAAAAATAGTAATTAGATAATAGATTAAATAGTATTAATCTTTATCTTTATAGTTTTTAGGAGAACTTCTTTCCTTATCATGGTTATTCCTACGATTGTTTTTATGATGAGGATTAAATTTGTTACTTTTTTTATTATGCCTGTTAAAACGTTTCTTATCAGAGTTTCTTTTCTTAGATTTTTCTCTAGGTCTTGCTGGTTCAATGTGAACTCGTTTATTTTCAATATGAGTGTCACCCATGAATCTATAGAAATCAGATGAATTTTCAACAGGAATTTCAACAAATGAGAAATTATCAAAGATATCAATATTACCTATTTGACGATTATTGAGTCCGGTTTTCTCATGAATAGAATTAATAATAACATTCACAGTAATATCTTGTTTTCTACCAACACTCATAAAGAATCTTACAAAACCTTCATGAGCACCAGTATCACCAAATTCCTCTTCCTTGTATTTATTCTCATCCATTATACCTTTAAGTAGTGTGGCTGCAATATCAATTGAATTATAATCCTCCTCTACAAGTCTTTCAATGATATGAACCTCTTTAGATATGTCCTCTGTGTTAATTCTCTTTTTTAAGTCATCAATGAAATTATCTTTCTTAACTTCAGCTACATCTGTAAGTGATGGTATTGGTGCTTGTTCAATCTTAGTTTTAGCATATCTCTGAATATCTCTTAATTGATATATTTCACGTCCAGATACAAAACTATAAGCCTTACCTGTTTTACCAGCACGTCCAGTACGACCTATACGATGAACATAATACTCATTATCTGTAGGAATATCATAGTTAAATACTGCTTCAACACCATTAACATCAATTCCACGTGCAGCTACATCAGTAGCAACAAGAATTTCAATATTTCCCTTCTTAAACTTGTCCATTACACGGTCACGCTGATTTTGAGTTAAATCACCATGTAATCCATCAGCTAGATAACCTCTTATTTGAAGGTGACTTACAAGTTTATCAACCTTTCTTTTAGTATTACAGAATACTAATGCTAAGTCAAAGTCATATAAATCGAGTAATCTGGATAATAATTCTAGTTTCATATCCTCTTTAACTTCAAAGTATTTCTGTTCAACATCAGGAGTTGTTAGTTCATGCTGTGTAACTTTAACTATTTCAGGATTATTCTGATATCTCTTTGCTAGTTGAAGGATTTCCTCTGGAAGTGTAGCAGAAAATAACAGGAACTGCCTTTCATATGGAATATCTTCTAAAATATATTCTATATCTTCTCTAAATCCCATGTCTAACATTTCATCTGCTTCATCAAGAATAACAGTTTTAATTGTACTTAAGTCAAGAGTACCCCTGTCAATATGATCCATTACTCTTCCAGGAGTACCAATAATAATCTGAACACCTTTTCTCAATGCTTTTATCTGTCTGTCAATAGGCTGTCCACCATAAATAGGTAATACATTTATTGATGGCAGATATTTAGATAATTTCTTTAATTCCTCAGCAACTTGTATTGCTAACTCTCTTGTAGGACAAAGTATTATTGCCTGTAAATTGTTATTTTCACTTTCAATATTCTCTAATAATGGTATTCCAAATGCAGCTGTTTTACCAGTACCTGTTTGTGCTTGACCTGTAACATCTTTATGATCTAATATTTTAGGTATCGCTAATGATTGTATAGGTGATGCTTCTTCAAATCCCATGTCTTTAACAGCTTTCTGTATCTCTGGAGATATATTTAAATCTTTGAATTTTAATTTATCCATAATTGGGTTCTCTCCTTATATTAAATAATAATTTTCCGTTTTATCATTCTTTTTTCATCATTATTAGAAGTGATATTTAAACTAAATAATACTGGCGTATTATTTTTCATTGTCATAAATCAGTTAATTTTAATATATTTCCTTATTTATTAATACTTTTGATATAAATAATCCTCTTAATGCTAATCTTACTTTAATTGAAAAAAGAATAATTTTCCTCTAATCATAAATCTTTAATTATTACTATTTAGTGTTATCTAAAAATAGGATTAATACATTAATAAAAAAAATAAAAATAGAATAGAAGTATAAACTTCTAGTTATTGGATTTTGATGGTTTAGAACTTATAATATCATTTGTGTTTGGAATCATATCTTTGATTTTGTCAAGACGGTTCTCTTTTAGTTGTTTGATAAATTCATCTTTTCTAGGTCCTACAAGTGCTTCTTCTAGAACATCTGTCAATGTTTTTACAGGGATAATTTCAATTTGTTCCATGTATTTTTTATCAATTAATACATCATCAACATTAGATGCTGGTATAAGAACTTTTTTCATTCCAGATTCAGCAGCAGCTTCAATTTTGTAGGTTACTCCACCAATAGGAAGTACGGTTCCACGAACACTTAATGAACCAGTTAATGCTAATGTTTGGTCAATTGGTATGTTTTCTATTGCTGATATGATTGCTGTAGCCATGGATACACTTGCACTGTCTCCTTCAACTCCATCATAGGATTGTACAAATTGTATGTGTATATCATAGTTGGATATGTCTTTACCAATACTTTTCTTAATGATAGCTCCAACGTTTTGCACTGCTTCTTTTGCAATATCTCCAAGTTTACCTGCTGCAATAATTTTACCTTCTTCTTTACTTTGAGATGGTGCTGCTTCTGCTGCTATAGGTAATACTATACCACTGGAGTTTCCAATTACTGCTAAACCATTGATACAACCAATTTTTGCACCCTGATTGGAGAATACACTGTATTGTTTTCTTTGTGTTATGTATCTGTCAGCTATTTGTTGTTCTAGTGTTCTGGATTGTTTTTTAGCTTCGAATACATGGTCTACTGTTACTTCATTTGCTCCTTGTTCTACTGCAACGTCACCTGCTGCTCTTACTAGACCACCAAGATCTCTTAGTTTAAGTGTTAATGCATCTTTTTTACCTGCTCTACGTTGTGCTTCTTTGATTATTTCAGCTACTGCTTCTTTTGAGAAATGGGGTATTCTGCCATCATTTTTAACTTCTTGTGCTACGAATTGTACGAGTTTTTCACGGTTTTCTGGTGTATCTTTCATGCTGTCTTTCATGAATATTTCATAACCGTATCCTCTTATTCTTGATCTTAATGCTATGTGCATGTCATCGAGTACTTCGAGGTTACCTGATGCTACTAATACAAAGTCACATGGAACAGCATTTGTTCTTACCATTGCACCACTACTGGTATCACTTTGTCCGGTGATTTGATATTTATGTTCCTGTAGTGCTGTTAGTAGTTCTTGTTGTGTTTTCATACTCATTGTACCAATTTCGTCTATGTATAATACACCTTTGTTTGCTCTGTGTATCATTCCACTTTCTACTCTTTCGTGAGCTGGTGTTCCTAGTCCTCCAGATTGGTATGGGTCGTGTCTTACATCACCTAGTAATGCTCCTGCATGTGCTCCTGTTGCATCAATGAATGGTGCAACTTTTTTGCTTTCATTGTTAACTAGTAATTTTGGTACTAATTGTTGACTTTTTGGTTTTATCTGATATAATGCAAAGAATACTATACCAACTGCAATAATTGCTGTTAGGAATTGATTTGTTACAAATCCTATAGCCATGATTAGTGCTATGATTGCTATTGTCAGGATATTTTTTCTTTCTTCCTGACCTTTGAATTGTTTTTTAGCATTTTCCACTATTTTTTTTCCTTGACCTGCAGGCATTACTCCTACTAGTGGATTGTTAGGATTTTCAACGTTAGGATATATTAGTATATCTTGTAAGTCTTCTGGTGGTAATAGTTCTGCCATTGCTTTTGCTAACATTGATTTTCCTATACCAGGTTCACCAATTAATAGTACATTTCTTCTCTGTTTTGCTGCTTTTTTGATTGTTTCTACTGCTTCTTCTTGTCCTATGATTTGATCTATTAATTTTGGTGGGATTTCTATGTCTTCTGTATCTTTGTATTTTGAGGGATCGATATCAGATACTATGTGGTCACTTAAATCGTAGTTTGATTCTTTGATTTCTTCTTTTCTTGATTCTTCTGTTGTTTCAGCATTTTCTTCTGTTTTAGATGTATCTGTATCTGTTTCTATTTTGTTATCTGTAATAGCATCTTGTTCTAAATCATCATTATTAATGCTTGATTCCTCTTCGTATATTTCGTCATTATTTGTATCAGTCAATAATTAATCCTCCTTCGGAATTAATTTTTTTCATATGATTTTTTAGATTTTTTTTTATATTATTTTTGTTAGAATTATTTTTTCTTCTATACTATAATATTATGTTCTATTATTTAAATTATTCATATATATTTAAGTAACCTAAGGTATTTAAAATGTACCTTTTTTTTAAAGACAATGACACTAAAAAATTTAACATTATCAAAAAAAAGTTACAGAATAATTAATAAATTTTAAAATTTACCATAGTATTAAATCAAACAACATTACAAAAATAGTATCACTAAACAAAAAATAAATGAGGAATAGAAGAATGAAATACCTAATGTTTCAAGGAACATCATCAAATGCAGGTAAAACCCTAACTGTGGCCGCGTTATGTAATCTACTATCACGAAAAGGTTACAGAGTAACACCTTTCAAATCACAAAATATGTCTTTAAACTCTTATACTACAATAGATAATGACGAAATGTCCATAGCACAGGTAATGCAAGCAGAAGCAGCAGATATAGAACCAAACTGTAATATGAACCCAATACTTCTAAAACCAAAAGAAGACTTCACATCACAAGTAATAGTCCAAGGAAAACCCGCAGGAAACATGCAATTTGATGAATACCAAAACAATTTCAGACAACCAGCAATCAAAGCAATAAAAGAATCATTAGAATACCTAAAAGAGGACTATGATATAACCATAATAGAAGGAGCAGGTTCACCAGCAGAAATAAATATGTATGATAAAGACCTGGCAAACATGCTCATAGCAAGAATGACAGATGCAGACGTAATACTAGTAGCAGACATAGATCAGGGAGGAGTATTTGCATCAATTGTAGGAACATACTTCTTAATACCTGAGGAAGACAGAAAAAGAATCAAAGCAGTAATTATCAATAAATTCAGAGGAAACGCAGAAGTACTAGACTCCGGAATAAAAAAAGTAGAAGAACTGACCAATATACCAATAATAGGGATAATACCATATGATGAAACACTAAATCTACCAGAAGAAGACTCAGCATCACTATCAACACACCACTTCAGTGAAAATGAGAAAATAAACATAGGAACACTAAGACTTCCAAGAATATCCAACTTCACAGACATAGACCCACTGGACTACGAACAAGATATAGGAATAAAACTAGTAGATATCTACGATAAATTCGACAACTTAGATGCTCTAATCATACCAGGAACAAGAAACACAGTAAATGACATAGTAGAACTAAAAAAATCAGGAGCATTCGACTACATAGAAGAAGTATCAAAAGAAATACCAGTCTTCGGAATATGTGGTGGATATCAAATGCTATCCAAGAAAATCATAGATAAAAACTGCTCAGAATCAAAATATGGGTCAGTTGATGGACTGGGATTACTAGATATAAAAACAGAATTCGGACAAATAAATAAAGTAGTAGAACAAAGTAGAGGAACAATAATAAACGATAGTTCACTAGGATTCAAAAAAGGAACAGTAGTAAACGGATATGAACTACACGAAGGAATAACAATACTAAACGATGCAAAACCATTCATAAAAGTAGAAAAAGGAAACGGTAATGATAAAACAGGTCAATTTGATGGAGCTATAAAAAACAATATATGCGGAACTTACTTCCATGGTATATTCCATAACTTTGAATTTAGACGAAACTTCACAGACCAGCTAAGAATAAATAAAGGATTAGAGCCATTAGGTATCACATCAAAGGATGAATTTAAGGAATCAAAAAGAGTAAACTACAATCAACTAGGTGACTTATTCGCAAATAATGTTGACATGTCATTCATATACAATTTATTAGGAATTTAAAAAAAAATAATCAAATAAATCATATAATAAACCCCAACACTATTTTTTATATTTTTTCAATAACATCAGAAAATTCTCTTAAAGTACTAGTCTGATAAACAGTAGCTCCAGCTTCCTGATAATCTTTAACACAGCTAGTAGGAGTATTCCATCTAATCTTCTTCTCAGGATTTAAAATAATTACCTTTCTAGATTTAATAACAATTCTATGCAGTACAGTAGCACTCTCTAAAACACCATTCTTACGTTTACCAGTCCAGTCACGGCAGTCAGTTAATAAAATAACATCAGTATGCTTATTTAAATTAGTATCCTTAAGAAACTCATTAAAAGCCTTAGCCATATCAGAATGACCTCTTGGTCTTAAACCCAGAGATTGAAGACCTACATTCACCTGATAGGAATTCTTATAATCTGACTTAAGAGCATGTGTAACATCAATAATCCTATTATCAAAATCATATAAGGACATCTTATCAAAAGTCCTATAACAACCAGTTAATAATGAAAAAAACCATGTGGCTGCCCATTCACAGGAACCACTAATGTCACATAGAAATACATGTCTGGATTTATGCATTGGAGGATGCTGGTGAACTAAGTTTATAAGATGACCACCATTCTTAAGATTTTTACGAATAGTATGAGGAATATGAACTCCTTTAGTCTTATGTCGTTTCTTTCTTATAGACCTACGATTAGCCACCTTCTTACTAAAATCATGACATACATCAAATACTCTGTAATCAATATTGTCAAGAGAAATAAATTCATCATCAAGTATAGACTCATCAACATTCTCTTTCATTTTCAATCTTCTACGAATAATAGTTTCCCGTGTAGTATCTTTAACAGGTTTTTTATTCTTCTCACTACTAGAATCATCATGGTTTTTCTTAGATTTTATGTCTATATGATCTTGGTCATGATTATTGCTCTCGATTTTCTTATTATATACAAAAACGTAATTATATGCACGTTCATATCTAGCAAGATCATCTTTACTTTTAACATACACACATTTAAGAGCATACTTCAATTCATCAGAATCAAATTGACCGTAAAATTGATTCCATATATCTGATGCTAGGATAGTACTACGTATACTGACATTCATACCACTTTCTCGTAAAAAGTATGATAAAGTTAAAATTTTTTCATTGACCATTAAAATCTCCTATATGAATACATTTATATGTATTAATATAATACTTGTTTTTTCTTATTTATAGTTGACTAATAACATCAGCAAATTGATTTAAAGTACCAGCCTCATAAACAACAGCACCAGCCTTTTCATATTCACTGACACAACTAGTAGGAGTATTCCACCTAATCTTCTTCTCAGGATTTAAAATAATTACCTTCCTAGATTTAATAACAATCTGGTGTAAAACCTCTGCACTTTCTAAAACACCATTTTCCCGTTTACCATTCCAGTCGCGGCAATCAGTTAATAAAATAACATCAGTATGCTTATTTAACTCGGCCTGGTCTAGAAATTCCTTAAAAGAATTTGTCATATCTGACTGACCAAAGGGACGAACACCTAACTTTTGATGTGCAAAGTTAATCTCATGAGCATTCTTAAACTCAGAGCCAAGAGTAGGAGTAACATCAACAATTTTATTATCAAAATCATATACTGTAATTTTATCAAATGATTTATAACAACCATATAAAATAGCAAAAAACCATGTACTTATCCATTCACAAGAACCACTGATATCACTTAAAAAAATCTGTTTAGTTTTTCTCATAGGTGGCTTTTGATGAATTAAAGTAACTAGATGTCCACCATTTTTTAAATTATATCTGATAGTAGCAGGCATGTTAATATTATGAGAAGTATGTCTTTTTTTACGTTTAGATCTTTGATTAGCTATTTTTTTACTTAATCTTTGACATATATCAAAGACACGTTTATCATATTCATCAAGACTAGCAATACTATCATTAGTAAGCTTGTCATTTACAACTTTCTGCTTCTTTCTATCCTTAATCAGCGCCTTATTTTCTACAGATTCTTGTTCTGGAACTAATTGATTATTGGAGGAGGGCATTTCTGAAGAACTAATTTCATTATTTTTAATATGCTGTGATTCATTGTTCTTCTTTTTTTCTGGACGTACTTTCTTAAATAATTGGTCATAAATATTATCAAATTTATATGAATCTTCCTTATTTTTCACATAAATACATTTAATAGCTAGTTTTAATTCATCATAATCTGCTAGTTCATGATATTCTTCCCATATTCTACTAGCAGTTATAGTACTACGTATACTAACTAGCATACCCTCTTTTCTTAAAAAATTAGATAATGTAATAATTTTAGATACAGACATAATTAATTGCCCCTTGAATTATTTTTCCTGTTAAAAATTATTATATTCATTAATTTCCATATCATCCATATCATCTATGTCATCGACATCATCTATGTCTTCAATTTCATCAATGTTAGATATATCATCAATATCTTCAATATCATTCATATTAGCATTATCCACTGTGAAATATTGACGAACTTCTTCTAAATACTCTGATTTTACTAATACTGCTATACTATCATCATAACCTAGCTCTGTATCAGGAGTAGGAATTATAGCTTCATCGTTTATGTATATTGTTACTATAATGAATTTGTTAGTATTATTTTCAATCTCCTTAATTGGCATAAAAATAATGTCTGAATTTTTTACTTTTAACTCCATTATTTCTGCATTTCCTTTTCCAATAGATACTAATGATTGAGCAGTAGGTCTTACAATATTTCTAGCTATATATCTCATTGCACTTGTTTCAGGGTTAACAAATCTAATACCTAATTTTCGAAAAATTTCAGTATGATCAATATCATTTAATCGTGCAACAATTATCTCGACTCCATTTTCTTTAGCATATACTGATGATAGAAGATTTACTTCATCATTACTAGTAGTAGCTACAAAAAAATCTGCTTTGTTTATATCGGCTTCTTCAAGTATTCTTGTATTAGTACCTGTTCCATGTATAACATAACATTCTAGTAAATCATTAACCCGGTTACAAGTATCTTTGTCTTTATCAATTAGAATAATATCATGAGTATCTACCATTGATTTTGCTAAATTATAACCAATTCGACCTGCGCCAAGTATTATACCATTCAATGTAAATCAGCTCATATTATTTAATTAAAACTATAGTTAATAGTATAATTTTTTAATAATATTAAAGTTTTTCAGAATTAGATTTTTGATAAATTAGAATTAATTGTAGTGCGGCTGCCGGGATTTGAACCCGGGTCGTAGGCTTGGAAGGCCCAAGTCCTAGCCAGACTAGACTACAACCGCATATAATAATAATTTTTTTATAATTTAATATTTTAAAATTAGTTTTGTTAAAAAGGTAGTGCGGCTGCCGGGATTTGAACCCGGGTCGTAGGCTTGGAAGGCCCAAGTCCTAGCCAGACTAGACTACAACCGCATCTTAAAGTGCAACGACCGGGATTTGAACCCGGGTCACTACCGTGGCAGGGTAGAGTCTTAGCCAGCCTGGACTATCGCTGCAACTTAATATTATTAGTGATAATCACTAACAACTATTACAAATTTTTATCTTATGTTATATATAAATGTTTTGTTTTTCATGTTTATCCAAGTAGGCTTTGTAGAAATATCTCTTATTTTTCTACAGAGCCTTTGATTATATAGTTATTTGGGGGTGACGTCTGATATTGCTACTATTCTACAAATATCTGTTTTAGTAATAACACCTACATTTTCACTATTTTCTGTTACTAGTAATCCAGATATATCTGCACGTAACATTAAATTAGCTGCATCAGAAATAGTTGCACCAGCATCAATTGTATTGACATTTTCAGTCATTATATCATATATTTTAACAGTATCAACATCAATCATGGTTTCATCGGAACCTAATAATAATAAAATATCTTTATATGATATAATTCCTATAGGATTTTCCTTTTTATCAAATATAAATAATCTTTGTATCCCTAATGAGTACATTACTCTTAATGCTTCTCTTACTGATTCTGTGGAATCTATTGAGTAAATATTATTATTCATTATTTCTCTTACTAGCATAAATTACCAAACCTCTAATTCAAATTATATTTAAAGTAATTAAACTATTTAAGAATTCAATGATATATTATTATCATAAATTATTAAAAGAGAATAATACTTATATTATTATATATAATATTGACTTCGTAAACTTAATATTTTTTTCTTTATTATTAAAAAAAGGTTTACTTTGTTAATATTTATATAATCAAACAATAATGTTAGAATTCGTATTATTCAATGGAATACTTTGGAGAGATAATTATGCGAATAAGTATGTCGTTACCAAATAAACTTCTTAGTGAATTTGATGAAGTTCTAAGAGATAGAGGATATCAATCCCGTTCTAAAGGTATACGTGATGCATTAAAAGATTATATACTTCGATACCAATGGATGAATCAAATGGAGGGTGAACGTGTAGGAGTAATCACCGTAATCTATGATCATCATTACGTTGGAGTAATGGAAGCTATGACAGATATTCAACATGAATACCGTCAGCAAATTAGTGCAAGTTTACATATACATATGAATGATAAATATTGCTTAGAAGTTATTATAGTAAAAGGTGACGTAATATATATACGTGATTTAACTGAAAAACTTATGAGATTAAAAGGAGTTGAACACGTAAAATTAACCAGTGCAGGATCTGGTGAATTAGAAAAAGTTAGCGACGAGAATTAAAATAATTATTTTTATACCCACACAATATACCCACAATCATTTTAGTTCTCAATTATATCTCAATATCCAAGTAATATACTGATACTATTTTTTTTAATTAAAACATTATCTTAGCTTTTTTTCTAACACAGAGTACTTAATATAATCTTATTATGATGAATAACAAATTATTATATAATGACATATTATGATGATTTAATTAATGATAATAAGAGAGTAGAATCATTTAAAAAAGCTATCAATAGATTATCACATGGAGTAGTTTATGATTTAGGAACGGGATCAGGTATATTAGCGCAATTTGCATCAAATAATGCTATAAAAGTATTTGCAATAGAACAAAATCCATTCATATTAAAACATACAAAAGAAAATTTCTCAGAAAATAAAAACATTAAATTAATAGAAACGGATGCAACACAGTATGTATTTACAGAGAAACCTGATGTAATAATTTGTGAAATGTTAGATACTGCATTAATTGATGAAGAACAAGTACCTGTAATTAATAATGCTCATAAATATATCACTGATTCAACAATATTCATACCTAAAGCAGTATATACAACAGTACAGTTAATATCAACAAATATTAATCATATAACCTATTATGAAGATAATCTTCCAAAATACGAATCATTATCTGATGAATTAAAATATCAGCGAGTTAATTTCTCAGAATTAATAAATGAAAATGTAGAAAAGAATATTAAGATAACCACAACTAATAGTGGTAAAATTAATGCAATTAAATTAACAACATATACAATAATAACTGATGATATAATACTAGAACCAACACCAATGTTAAATCCACCACTACTAATACCAGTAGATGAAATAGATGTAACAGCTGGTGAAAAAATTATTATTAATATTAATTATGTAATGGGGGGTGGATTAAATAATATCCAAGCAAACATCAGAAGACTTAAGTAATTTTCTAAAAGATTATGATAAGTTATTAATACTAGGTATAGGTAATACATTAAGAGGTGATGATGGATTAGGACCATTAACATTAGATATATTGTATGATAAACTAACAAAAGTAACTGATAAAAATACAGACAATATTTATCT
>CACZOU010000023.1 GCA_902782945.1 uncultured Methanobacteriaceae archaeon | reverse complement strand
TCTTTTTTAAAAAAAATAAAATGGAAGAAAGTGTTATTTGATTATATTTCTGTAGTAATTATTCCAGCATCCATAACCGGATTTTCTAATCCATCCGGATTTGATGTATCAATATCATCAATAGTTGTTGGAATAGCAGTATTATTTAATCCAGTTACAGATATATTATCAGGTATATCCGTTATGTTTTCAAAGTCTAGTACTATACTTCCATTTTCATTAAACTGAAGGTTTTCTGATCCAATTATTGCTACTAAATCATTATAACTTATTTTACCTTCTAAGTATAATAAGTATATGTATAATTTGTAATGGTAGCTTATTTGGGTTATTGTCTGACTTCTTTGTTCCTCGTGTGTTACTGGCCTATATTTTGTTACTATTCTTGTTCTCGTTACAGTTTTTGTCACATTTCTGTACTTGGTTACTGTTATATTTTTTATCTCCTGTGTTGTAACATTTCTATATTCTGTTACTGTTCTTGTTCTAGTCTCCTGTGTTGTAACATTTCTGTATTTTGTCACGGTTCTTGTTCTTGTTTCCTGTGTTGTAACATTTCTGTACTTGGTTACTGTTCTTGTCCTTGTCTCTTGTATTGTAACATTTCTAGATTTATTGTTGTTCTTGTTATACAGATTATTTGTTTTTGTATTTTTTTCGATTCCCTTATTTATGTTTTTAGTTCGTGTGTTTTCATGTGTTGTAATGTATGGTTTTTGTTTTGTCACATTTACTGTATATGTTTCTGTTACATTATATGGTTCTTGTGTTGTAACGTTTACATTATAAGTTTCAGTTCTATTGTATGGTTCCTGTATTGAAACGTTCACTGTATATGGTTCTGTTACATTGTATGGTTCTTCCACTGTTATGTTTTCTTGATATTCTTCTGTCTCATTATATGGTTCTTTTACTGTTACATTTACTGTATAGTTTACGGTGTATGTTTTATTTGTTGTTTCGTTTACTAGTTTCCAGGTCCATGACATGTTTAAAGGAGTTTTGTTTATACTTATTCCAATCATGTTTTGATAGTGTGTTCCACTGTTATATTCATCTAATGCTTTGTAGTAGTATATTTGATAGGTTGTTTTATTATCTCTAAGTAATCCACTATTTGGTATTTTACTATTTTTTAATGCGTCTTCGATTTTAATTATATAGTATTGTTGCGGATGTTTAAATCCAGGTAGTGTTTCGGATAGTTTTGTTGTGTTATGGAAATCATTTTTTATAAGGAAGTTTATTCCTTCTTGATATACGGTTAAGTCAGTTGGATCATCAAAGCTTTCTGTATCATTCCAGAATAATACTAAGAATCCTTTTATATACTCAATTACATTTTCGTTTGTTACTTGATTATATCTTATTTGGTTGGTTAATAATTCTCTTTCGAATATTGTATGATATATTGGTGGTAGAGCGTCTGGCTCTATACAGAAACCAGTATTATCATCGCTATAGTATTGCTGTGCTCCGTAGTTTAATGCAAATATTGTTTTATATGTATTAGTGTTATTTTCCATGGTGTATATTTTTTCAGTAGTGTTTGCTGGCACCACATCTTTTGTGTTGTATATGGTTCTATTAGAATTTCCTTCAACATCTGTTTTGTTTATTATTGTGTTATTTGGTATTGTGTTATTTATTAATGTTATAAAGCTATATTCAATGTATATTGAGGAACTGTTATCTGTTGCAGTGTTATTATTGAATTGATTGTTTTCAATGCTTTGATTTCCTGATACAGAGTATATTGCTCCCCCATACTTTGCATTATTATTTGTGAAGTTATTGTTTGATACGGTTTGACTGCTTACACTGTTTAGTATTGCTCCACCATCGTTTGTTGCTGTGTTGTTTTTGAAGTTGTTATTGTTTATATTATCTTTTGTATTGAAGCTGTATATTGCTCCTCCATAACCTGCATTGTTATCTATGACTGTATTGTTGGATATGTAGTTTGTATCATTATTTGATTCTAAATTAAGAGTATTATGGAAGTTCATTACTCCTCCGTACTTTGCACTGTTATTTGTGAAGTTATTATTTGTTAAAGTAGTGCTTCCATGATTAGCAGATAATACTCCTCCATTAGTCGCATTATTATCTGTGAAATTGTTGTTATTTAATAATGTATGTACATTAAAGGAATATACTACTCCTCCCTCTTTATTAGCACGATTTTTAATGAATGTACTATTATTTATCGTTGCATTTGCATATAACTGTATAGCACCACCAGTTTCTGTAACAGAATTATTTATGAAAGTACTGTTAATAATACTCATATTATTATATGTGGCACTTATAGCTCCCCCATAACTTGCAGTGTTATCTGTGAATGTGCTGTTTATAATAGTCCTAGTTTCATCATTTGAATTTATAGCTCCACCAGTAAAAATTGCATTATTACCTGTGAATGTACTGTTTATAATATGTAACTCTCCATTACCAGAATATATTGCTCCACCTAAACTTGCAGTGTTATCTGTGAATGTACTGTTTATAATACTTAACACTCCATTAGCTGAGTGTATTGCACCACCATAGGTGACAGCACTATTATTAGTGAATGTTGAATTATTAATTGTTAAATTACCATAATTATTTATTGCACTAGTTGTTCCATTTTTGAATGTTATTCCATTAATATTAATAGTATATCCATTACTAATAGATAGGATATTACTATTATTACCCATGAATATTATTGTTTTACCAGATTCTGCTGTTATATTGAAGTTTTTAACATTTGCTGTTACTGTGTTTGAGTTGATGTTTAAGGTATTTTTATAATAATAAGTGTCATTATCGTCGTCTGTTACTAGATATACTGTACCTCCATTACTTACCTTGGTTAATGCATTTGTTATATTGGTTGGTTTTGTACTATCACTACCATCACCTGTTCCCTTACTGTTAACATAAACATAGCCTTCATTTGATTCTTGTTTTAGTTTCTTTGTTGTTTGTGTTTTCTTTGTTATTGATTGTGAATTGTTACTTTTCAAAGTAGTATTAGTTTCTATATGAGAACTATTACTTTCATGTATAGTATTACTTTTCAATGGTGCTGTGTTATTAACATCATTAGCGTTAACTGAAGTTAATAATATTAATACAGTGAAGATTAATATCATTATAGATACGTGTTTTCTTGTTATATTCATCTATTTTCACCTCCTTCTATGTATGTATATCTAATGATATTTCTGAAAAGATATCATGGTTATTATTAATTTTATTTTATAAATATTTTTCTTAATCGCTTAAATTCGTTTAATCATTATTTTTGAAAATAGAGACGTTCAACTACTTTTTATTTGATAATATAATGTTTATATGTATATCTTTTTGATAATTAAGAATTTTTTTTATAAAATAGCCTATAAGTTGTTATCTAACTGATTCTCATGCTTTGTAGAAAATCTATAATTTATAATAATATTATTCAAAAGAATTATGAGATCTTTAAAATATGGGAGAATGGGCAGTCAAAATTATTTTTTAAGTAATACTTCTTGATGAACTAGTTAAATTCACTAAATTATTTTTTATTATATAAGTACCTTATAAAATTTAATAATCAAAAAAAATAGAAAGAATTGAAATCAAATAATATCATAACTCTTCTTTTAATAATTCAAAGAAATCCACACATTTATCAGGATTTACTCTATGTAAAGTATGATAACAAGAAGGACAATAAGTTATTACTTTACTTCCACTAAGAGTTTTTAATGCCATTTTTTTAGTTAATTCTTTACTACCGGCTTTCATACCTGCACCAAAACCACAGCAAGAATTAGCACGATCTTTAGGCACATTCTTAACAATATTTCTAACTTGTTCTTTTCGTTCAAGTGCATGACATGGATCATGAATAATATAACCCTCACAATTAATTTCTTCATTGTTAAATAAATCCATAGCAAATATTACATCAATATTAAAATCAGGATATTTTGTATAGTATTTTGTGAATGATTCATAGCATCCTGGACATATTGTTATGATTTTTTTCACACCATGCCTATTAAATTTGTCTATGTTGTTCTTTACTACTTTATCAGCTATTTCATAGTTTTTTAATTCAAATAGCATTACACCACAACAACTTTCATCGGACAATACATCGTACTTGACTTCTTTTTTATCAAGACATTCTGTAACAAAATCTATTAATTCACTTTCTCTAAATCTACAAGTACAGCCTCTATGAAGTATAGTTTCATGGGTTTTACCATCATCAACTAGTTGCATGTCTTCTCCATAAGTGTTACCTTTGTATATTATGTTATTTTTTATTTTATCTGAATAGTTCATAAATTATTAAGTCCTTCTAATATTTTTTCTAGATAATTATCTTATATTTTTTTCTTCTATTATCTCTTCTTCTTGAATCATAGGCTATTAAATCATATACAACCGGATCGTTTATCAATATTTTCCATACTTTATATGTTTCATTGATGAACTCCTTATTTAATTCCAGATTATCTCTTATTATTGGACACTCATAAGGTATTTCATTTTCATCAAGAATTAGGTGAAGAGTACCCTTACTATTTATATGAGGTATTAGAGGAAATGTTCTGCATTGAATAGGTCTAATACTACGATTACAATGGGGTGGGTTTGTGCATTCAACAAGGTATACATCATCATCCCAACTATGAGGGTAATCTATGTCTTTTGAACTAATACAGTATAGATTGAAGCCATCACTATCTTCATACATTAATTCTTCTCCAGGTAGAAGATATAATCCTACTTTTTCCTCTTTGTTATTATCATCATAGACGCAGCATATTTCTCCACATAGTTTTCCACAATCATAGTCAAGTGGTGATACTTTATCTAGCATATCATATATTTTCTGTATATTTTTTTTTATCTGACTTGCAGTTATTTCCATGTATTAATACTCCTGGTATTTATTTTAATTATGAATTAATCTAATCTAGTAGTTGTTTTTTCATTATTATATTATTGGTTTTTTTTAATTAGTATAATTAATGAGATTTATTATATTAGAATTAGAATAGATAAAATTAGTTGTATGTTTTCCACGGATTTTGAAAAAAAATATAATTTTTATATAAAATATGTTAATTAGAATTACTTGATAATTATTGTTTGTTCACACCTATATTTTATATAAAAATGCATTAGTCTAATAAGACAGTTATATATTATATTCAATCTATATAAATAGTTAGTACTAATTATTAACAGTTTTAGAGGTTATTTACACGATATTAGATTGTAATGAATAAATATTTTAGTATATCATTGTTTTTAGATTAATAATAGATGTTTTAATAGTAATTAAGTTTACTTGTATAGTATTTTCTTGTGATTTTATGTTAAGATTATTGATTTAATAGGAGGTATAACTATAAATCAGAATAATTTAATCTATATATAGGAGGGAATCACTATTGAAACATTGTAAAAATTGTGGAGCAGAATCACCGGATGATGCGCCATCATGTATTGTTTGTGGTTATAAGTTCACAAATGATGAAGTAAATATGTCTTATAATAGTACTAATTCGGGAGTATCTGATAATACTTATCAAGATTATAATCAACCGTGTCATTATTCACAGTTTACATATAATCATTCCTATTATAATCCTAGTAAAAATAAGGCATTAGCTGTTATATTATCATGTGTAATTATTGGGTTAGGCAATGCTTATTTACATCTATTTAAACGTTTTGCTGTAGAGATAATAATTACATTAATACTATCTACTATTTTTCAGTATATCATTAATACAGTAGGATTAAGTACTTTAATATTCTATGTTTTTGGTATAGTTTATACTGTATGGGTTATCTATACTATTTATGATACTTATCTATGTGCTAATGCAATACAAAATGATGAAGATTTACCCTTATTTGTTAATTTATGGGATATTAGGTATTGAAAAAAATTAGTATTTAGAAAAGTATGTACTTTTCTTTTAGACAGATTACCTATTTATTACTTTTTTTAATATTAATAAATATGATATTGGTTTCTTTAGAATTCACTTAATTTTTCTTGATTTGTTTTTTGTGATGTGCTTTTTGTTTTAGAGGATATGATTTGCCAGTTATTATCGAAATCTACTTGTATTTTATTATCTTCTAGGTATACTTCTACTGCGCAACATCCAGCATATATTCTATAATACGTAGGGTTATCAATGTCTTGATATATTTCTGTTTCATATCCTGTTATTTTATCTAGTTTTAGGGATAGTTCGTCCACTAGTTTTTCAACAACTTCGGGAGTAGGATTTTTATCAAAGTATTTTTGAAAGAAATCTAAATTATCCATATTTATTAATATCATCTTTTCACCTTTGGTATTATATTTAAGAATGACATTTATATAAATGTAGTTAATTTTAGTTTAAACTAATTATGTATATTTTTTTAATTTTTTATCCAATATTAATGTTTTAAAAAATATCATGTCTAAATGGTATATTTTCTAAATTATTATAATAAACTTCAGAATAATTTAATGCAATATTTTCTAATAATAATTCAAATAATTTTAACAAAATCAGAAAAACGAATATAAAAAGTAATAAAAAAAGGATTATTAAGTACATAAAAAGAAATTTAAATAAAAATATAAGATAAATTAAAAAAATAACGATAAATAGCAAGATAATATTAATTTTAAATGTTATAATTATAATTAAAAAAATATATCTAAAAATTGATATCTACAAAAATAAAAAATACTTTAACATAAATAAAGCATTTTATAGGTACAATAGGGGTATATATTATATACCTAAAAGGGCTATAGTAATAACTATGTGGGTATAAATTTAACAACGATTTTAAGTGGTGAAATTATATGTCAAGAAAATATTTTACAAAAATGGAAAACGAATCAGCAGATGAAATGGTATTCGGACAAACTA
>CACZOU010000022.1 GCA_902782945.1 uncultured Methanobacteriaceae archaeon | reverse complement strand
TACCTGTATCATTAGTACTTGTAGCACTTGTTGCTGTTATTCCCATTATTAGTATGAAAATCATTAATACTGTGAATGTTATCAGTTTTTTATGATTTTTCATATTTATCTCCTACTAAAAAAAGAGTTATTAAATAATTTTTTTTTAGAATTTAATTTTTTTAATTTCTATTTAATTAACTGTTATATGATTAATACAAATTATTCTAAATATTTTATTAGTATATAACTGATTGTTTATAGTTATATGATATTTCTTGAATTAATCATTTTAAATTAATTTTTTTAGTTAATAATTATTATTTTTTTAATTTTATAAATAGTTGAGTAGGATTTTCTAAATAGGTTTTTTATATAAAAAAATAGAAATGAGGGGGATTATATTTTTATTCATAGTTATTATTTTTTATTGTGTTTCCTGTTATGGTTGTGTAGTGTGTTTCGTCTTTTATTATTACTTCATGGTTGTTTCCCAGTAGTTTATTATCGATTATCATGTTATTGGTGATTTGGGTGTTGTTTGTTTCTTTATTGTATATTGTTCCCTTTGTGAAGGCGTTATTATAGGTTATGTTGTTGTCTGTTATCTGAATGTTTTCTGCTGTTTTACTGTATATTGCACTTCCTAGTCTTGCATCATTTTCTGTTATTGTGTTGTTTTTGATGATTGCATTGTCCGTGTTTTCTGTGTATATTGCTCCACCGTATTCTGCTAGATTGTTTTCTATAGTGTTTTGTGTTATGTTTAGGTTTTGGGAGCCTTTATTGTATATTGCTCCTCCCAGTTCTGTATTATATTTGTTTTTTTCATTGTATGTTGCCGTGTTGTATGTTATGTTGTTTTCTGTTATGGTTATTTTGTTTGCTGTTTGTTCTACTGCTATAGCTCCTCCATGTGTTGCATTGTTTTCTGTTATAGTATTCTGTTTTATGATTGTGTTATTTCCAGTAGTATATATTGCTCCGCCCTTATTATATGCTACATTATATGAGATATTATTGTATGTGATATTGGATTGTGAGCCTTTTAGATGTATTGATCCACCATAAGATGCTTTATTGTAGCTTAGTGTGTTATTATTTATTAGTGTGTTTGCATCATTCCAGTTATTTATTGCTCCTCCATAGTTAGATGCTGTATTATAGTTGATAACGTTATCTGTTATTATTGTATCGGATGCTATGTTAAATATTGCTCCTCCACTGGTAAATGCCGTGTTATTGTTTATCGTGTTGTTTTCTATTCTAGTATTTCTTCCTCTAATGTATATTGCCCCGTAACTTGCATTGTTATTGTTTATATTATTGTCTGTTATTGTAGTGTTTATTGCATTCCAGTTACTGATTGCTCCACCTATGCTGCTGGCAGTGTTACGTGTGAAGTTATTAGCTGTTATTGTAGTGTTTGTTCCTAGATTGTTTATTCCTGCACCGTTTTTTGCATTGTTATCTGTGAAGTTGTTTTCTTGTATACTGTTATCTTGTCCTATAATAAATATTGCTCCTCCACTGCGTATGGCGTTGTTATCTCTGAAATTGTTATCTCTGGTTTTTAAGTTGTTTCCACGGTAGTATATTGCTCCACCATAGTTTGCAGTATTGTCTTCTAATTGGTTATCATCGATTATGGTATTGTTAGTGTTCCAGTTACTTATAGCTCCACCAAGTGTATGAGCATTATTGTTAATGAATTTATTGTTAGTTATCAGTGTCATTGTTGCTTGATTATTCACTGCTCCACCACTATATGTTACATTATTTTCCCTGAATATGTTATCTGTTAATTGGTTGTCACTACCTCTAAGATATACTGCACCAGCATAGTCTGCATAATTACCATTGAAACTGTTAAAAGTTATATTATTACTAGTTCCATTAACATATATTGCTCCTCCTATCTTAGCATAGTTAGAGGAGAAGGTGTTATTAGATATTATTGTATTATTAGCCTTGCTACATATAACTCCACCAGTAACACCATTAAAGTTCTGGAATTTAATATTATAGATGGATATTCTACCATTTAGTATGTTAAAGCATAGTGTCTTGTTACCTCCATCTAATACAACATTATCCACTCCCTCAATTCTAAGAGTCATATCCTCATCAAATGTTACAGAACTATTAACATTATATGTTCCTGGCTGTAGGTATACTACTGAATTATTATATTTACTCTCTTTTAACGTGTTTAATCCATAATCATAGGACCATGCACTGTCAATACTACTGCCATTGTTATTACTGGAGCCATCAGCGGATATGTAGTATGATTTTTCAGCCTGTTTTTTAGTATTTTTTGCTTTTTCTGTTATTTTTATCTTATCTGCAGTATTTACTGTATCATTATTAACATTGGAGTTTTCTACTAAACTAGTATGATCTACACTGATACAAGTGTCATTAGTATCTGTAGCACTTGTCGCTGACACTCCTACTATTAATATGAAAAGCAGCGTAACTGCATAAATTAATATTTTATTCATATTATATTTCCCATAAAGAAAAAAGATATTAGATTAAGTATGAAAATGTTAAAGATTCTAAAATATTTTCTTTCTCTATTTTTTTATTTAATACTCTAAAAATAAATGAAACTATAAAATAGATTTCATAATATGTGTATTTATAAATAAAAGACTCTACACACAATAATATTAAAATCAATTTTATTAAATTAAACATTTATTCTATGTTAAATAATATTATCAATTTAATTTTATAAATAGTTTAATAGGTACCCCCTTTAATCATGAAAAAACAGTAAATTATGATATAACATATAATTATGATATAACATATATATCACTTATAAGAAAATAAGGGAGGTTAAGGGGGAAGAAGAATATATTTATATTTTATTGATAAAATTCTTGATTGATATTGTTTTTTATCGTGTTACCTGATATTTTTGTATTAGTTGTACCGACTTTTATTATCACGTTAGAATTTCCACCTGATAATGAATTTCCAGTTATTTGATTGTTTATAATTTTAGTGTTAGTTGTATCTTTATTGTATATAATACCACTACTATATACTTGATTATTCTGTATCTTATTATTTGATATTTTCACATTATTTCCAGCATCATTATATATTGCTACACCATCATATCCACTGTTATCAGTGAAGTTGTTATATGCAATGTTAACGTTAGGCGTGAGTATTGTACAGATTCCTGCACCTCTACCAGCATAATTGCCTGTGAATTTATTATATGTTATTGTTAATCCGTTTGATTCACAGTTATAGATAGCTCCTCCCTTAGCCTCTAAAATCAGATAATCATAAATACTAAAGCCATCATCTGCATAATCTTTGTATTCATTATAGTCAATATCATTCTCATCGAGGTATCCTTCATTAGCTGTATTATCCTTAAATTCATTATGTGTAACTGTTGTATTAGATGCTGTCATTTCAAGTGCTATTGCTCCACCTTGTCCAGCACCATTTTCATTTAATTTATTTGCTTTAATTAGTAGATTACTACCACCTACGTATATGGCACCTCCAATATGAGCAGTATTTGATGATATTTTATTATTGGTTATGTTTGTTCTGGAACCAAAGTCTTCTATTGCTCCACCAGATTGATTTGCATAATTATTGTTAATTGTATTATTATCTATTCTAGCAAATTTAGAGAAGAATACTTCTATTGCTCCTCCTGATTGGCTTGCTTGGTTATAATTAATTTTATTTTCTGTTATTGTGGTTTTTGTAGAGTAATCTACGATTGCTCCTCCACATCCTTTATATGAGTATTGACCGTCATCATTTGGATATGTTTCTCTTGTTCTGTTTACAAAGTTGTTAGTCATGTTGTTTTTTGATATTAATGTGTTTTTTGAATTGTAGTTTATTATTGCTCCTCCACTGCTTGCATTGTTGTATGATAAATCATTTAATGTGATTTTATTATAGTTACCTATATTATACAATGCTCCTCCGTCAATATCACCATAATTGTATCTTATAGTGTTATGTGTTATATTGGAGTTTGAACTTTTAAGATATACTGCACCACCATAAGTAGCGTTGTTATAGTTTAGTTTATTATCCTTGATTAACACGTTTGAGGCTTGCCAGTTGTTGATTGCTCCACCATGATTAGATGCATTGTTATGATTTATTGTATTGTTTATAATCTGTGTATCTATTCCTATGTTAAATATTGCTCCGCCACTAATATTTGCTGTATTATAGTTTATAATGTTTTTAGTTAATTTTATATTTCTTCCCTTAACGTATACTGCTCCAAAGTTAGCATTGCTGCCTGTTATATTATTAGATGTGATAGTTGTATCCTCTGCATTCCAGTTATTTATAGCTGCTCCAACACTGTTCACTGTATTTTTTGTGAATTTATTATCATTTATTTCAGTATTTGTTCCCAGATTATTTACTCCTGCACCATTATTTGCAGTGTTCTGTGTGAATTCATTCTTTAGTATTTGATTGTCTTGACCTATTACAAATATTGATCCACCGCTGTATCTTGCATTATTTTCTCTGAATTTATTATCTGTTATATTCACACTGTTTCCACGATAGTATATTGCTCCACCATAGTTTGCTTCATTATTTTTAATCGTGTTGTTCCTAATTATTATATCATCTGTGTTCCAGTTGCTTATAGCTCCTCCTAGTGTATATGCATTGTTATTCTGGATGTTATTATTTATTACCTGTGTATTTGTTCCCTGATTATTAATTGCTCCTCCACTGTACTTTGCTACATTATATGATAGGGTATTGTTTTTTAATTGATTATCAATTCCTTTAACATACACTGCACCAGCATAGGATGCCTGATTTTCTTTGAAGACATTACCTGTTAACTTATTATTATCACCATTAACATAGATTGCTCCACCAAGCTTAGCAGTATTATATGAAAAAGTATTATTATAAATCATAGTATTATTAGCTGTGTCATGTATTACTCCACCAGTATCACCCTTGAAATTTATGAATTTAATACAACGTATAGTTATTTTACCATTCACAATATTAAAACAGGAAGTCCTATTTCCTCCATCCAATATAACATTACCATTACCTATAATACTAAGAGTTGTTCTCTTATTAAAGGTTACAGTACTATTAACATGATATGTTCCCTGCTGAAGGTATACCTCTGAATTATTATAATTACTATTTTTAAGCGTGTTTAATCCATAACTATATGACCATGCATTATAACTGCTTCTACCACTATTATAACTGGAACCATCAGTAGATATGTAATACTTGTTACCATATTGTTTTAAATTCTTATTAGAAGTTGTTGATTTAGTTTTATTTACAGTATTTAGTTTTTCAACATTAACATGAGTATCGGTTGCCACACTACTACTAGTATGATTTACATTACTTGTTGTATCATTAGTACTTGTAGCACTAGCAGCTGATACTCCTATTATTAGTATGAAAATCATTAAAACTGTAAATGTCACCAGTTTTTTATATGTTTTCATTTCTAATCTTCCTACTAAAAAAAATTATTATAAAAATTTTTTAGATTTGATTTATTAAATTCTCGTTTAATCATGTTTAATATAATAAAATTTAATATATTGTATAATATACCAATATAATTACGTATACTAGTGTATTAATAAATATTTACAGAATTGATTTCATTAAATTAAACTTTTAATGAGATAATTATTATTATCCTCTTTATTCTATAAATAGTTGATTAGAAAATTTTCATTAAAATTAGCTTGTTTTAGATAAAAGTGGAGGTTAAGTTGGAAAAGATTTAATATTCTTTTCACTTTTCTTTTAATAGTCACTATAATAATAATTATTTTTTATAGTGTTGCCTGAAGTAGTTGTACGAGTAGAACCTGATTCTATTACTATAGCTCCAGAGTTACCACTTCCAATACCATTATTTGTGATTTTATTATTGGTAATTCTAGTTTTATATGAACGATAGTTGTATATTAGTCCGTTACCTTCCATTTCATTATTTTTAATTGTATTATATGATATACGGGCATTTGTTGTGTATCTTACTGTTATCATTCCATAATTAGCTATATAATTATCTGTGAATGTATTGCTTGTTACATTTGTATTTTCTCCAGAACAGAATACTATACTGTTAAAGTCACCTTCACCAGTATTATCATATAAGTAGTTACCAATGAATTTATTCTGTGATATTAATGTATTAGTACTTGCAGCATAATTCGCTATTAAAATTCCATCATTTACTTCATTGTAGTTAATATTGTTTCCTATGATTTTTGCCTGATATTCATTAACTATTATATTTCCTTCATCTGCATAGTTATTGTTTATAGTGTTATTTTTTACGAGTAGATTTTTTGAAGGCCATTCATTATACAATACGCTGCCTGAGTTGTATGCTTCATTGTATTGTAGGTTGTTTAAATTGATTATATTATTGTTTCCTATGTTATACACTGCTCCTCCGGAATTCTCTGCATAATTATCGAAGATTGTATTATGTGTTATATTGGAATTTGAACTTTTAAGATATATTGCTCCGCCGGTAGTTGCATTATTGTACATGATTATATTATCTTTAACCAGAACATATGCTGCATTCCAGTTATTTATTGCTCCACCATAACTTGATGCTGTATTATAGCTTATTGTATTGTTAATTATCTGTGTTTTTGTTCCAATGTTAAAAATTGCTCCACCACTACTTGTAGCAGTATTACCGTCTATATTATTCTGTGTTAGTTTAATGTTTTTTCCTTTAACATATACAGCTCCATAACTTGCACTGTTATTTGTTATAGTATTACTTGTTATTGTTGCATCAACAGCATTCCAGTTACTGATTGCTCCGCCCACACTACTTGCAGTGTTAGATGTGAATTTATTTCCAGATATTACTGTGTTTGTACCAAGATTATTTATTCCAGCACCATTATTAGCATTATTATTGCTGAATTGATTTTCCTTTAACTGATTATTTTGTCCTATGACAAATACTGATCCGCCGCTATGCTGAGCTTCATTACTACTGAAATCATTATCATATATGTTTACATATTTACCTCTATAGTAAACTGCTCCACCATAGTTTGCCTGATTATAGCTTATAGTATTATATTTTATTGACACACCATTAGTATTCCAGTTACTTACTGCTCCTCC
>CACZOU010000021.1 GCA_902782945.1 uncultured Methanobacteriaceae archaeon | reverse complement strand
TCTGATTATTCTTAAGAATCTTAATATTCTAAGAAATCTTAGAGCAACAAAGTAGTGTCCAAGTATAAAATCTAGAGGTATTATTGATATAATGTCTATTATATGATGATTACTTTTTATGTATGTAAGTGGTGTATAGTTTGAGCGTCTATATGAGTAAAACATACCTATTGCAAGGAAGATACATACAGCTAAATCATAATATGTTAGAATATTCTCGACATGTGCTGGAAATGTGTATATAAAGTCAACCACTATGAATACCATGTCTATAATAGTAATTATTAGTAGAAATATATTGAATGCTTCATAGAATAGTGTTTTATACTCATTTTTTATGTTAGTGTCTTCCATATGATTACCATTAGGATTTTTTTATATAATTTATTTATTATATTTAATTCAAATATATTTATTTATAATAAAAATGAGTCAATTTTTGTATGAATTTTTAATGAATCAGACATACTTATTTATTAAATTATATCATTAAAATCAGTATAAAATGAGGAAAAAAGGGAAAAATATTTTTTAATATATGTATTTTTTTAACATTCTCTTTATAAAGGATTTTTTTAGCATCATAATATTTCACCTTTTAATTTTTTTCTAATATATTACCCTACTTATTACTTTTATTTTCACTAATTATAGTATAATACTCATACTATTTATAGTTTAAAAAAGCATATACCTATACATTGTTTAATTATCCATATTAAATACAGTAAGTTATTTGAATAAATTAAATAAATTAAAAGTATACTAAAAGAAACAACAAAAATAGACTAAATTTGGAAAAAATAAAAATATAAAAAATAATTAAAATTCTAAAAATCATTTAAATAATAAAAAAAAAGATTATTCAAATAATTTTTTACCATCACTAAAAGCTGAACCTACTTCTTCACCAATAACTCTGTATGAATCATTAACTGAATCAAATATTATAGGTTGTAATTTTTCTATTGAAATATTACCCTCAGAATCAAGTATTGATTCATCAGCTGAAACATTAACTGCTTCACCAACAACTCTTAGTTCTCCTAATTTTTCTTCCATCTCAACAACTTTAAACTCAATGGTTAGTGGATATTCCTCTATAATAGGAGCATCAACCTTCTCAGCTTTAACTACACTGACGCCTGACTCTTTAATTTTATCAGCATCATTAGCAGAACGTACTCCAAAGTAATCCGATAATACTTCAGTATCTTTAGTTGCAAAACTAATAGTAAATTCTTGCTTTAATTTAAGATTTTCAACAGTTTTATGTTTCATTCCTAAATTTAATGCTATATGATTTGGTCCACACTGACCTCCCCATGCAGCATTCATTACATCAGCATTACCTTCTTCATCATAAGTTCCTATCATTAATACAGGAAGTGGTACAATTATTGTATCTTCAAAATTTTTTCTCATTAGTCTTCACCAATTAGAGATTATATATTAACTTATATAAAAAAATAGTACCCTGTTAAAAATGATTATTTAATAAAAAAAAAGTGAAGTTGAGATTGATTTGATTATTACATCAAATTTAATCTGCACTATCCTCGTATCTAATATCCCGTAATGTGAATATTACTGGAACTAAGAAGAATAGATAAATAAAGTTTGGAGATACTAGGAATTCTAATACACTGATTAATACCGTAAATAGCATCATTATATAAAATGTGTTAAATATATAGAATTTATGACTCTTTTTTACATTTGGAATAAAACCTTTGTTAGCTGCATATTCAAACATCATTAGGAACATTATAATAGAAGCTGCTATATTTATTCCAAATACTACATCACCAAGTGCAAACGTTCCATAATTAGCAATGACAGACGTGGAAAATGGAATAAATGATATTGTTGCTAAAAATCCAAGATTTAACCATAAGAATGGTGCATTAACTCTATTAACTTTGATGAATTCATGATGGAATAACCAGAACGAACTAGCAATGATAAAACTGATTAGTACCATACCTATACTTGGTAATAATTGCTGTAGAAATACTGTGAAATCTGCAACTGTTCTAAGTGGAACATCAGGTAATTTTATACTAAAAGCAAGTAATGTCATTACCATACCAAAAATACCATCAGTTAATGCCATTATTCTACTAGTATTATCTTCATAAGTATTACTAAATCTATTTTTTAAACGTCCAAAAAAACTTAATCCTTGATTATACTTATCCTGTGTAACTTTATCATTAACTAGATCATGTCTTTCTTCTTCATTTAAATGAGAGAATTTTTCCATGTTTTCCTTAGTTATAGCTACCTCTCTATTATCATTTGATGAATCACATTGTTTAGTGTTAGAGTGAGAAGTTCTTGCAAATAATTTTAATACTTGATTTAATTCATCTCTTTCATCTTTTAATTGTTGAATAGTTTCTAGTAATTCCTTTGTATTATAACTATTATTCTTTTTATTTTTCTTCTTGTTCTTTTTTTTCTTATTTTTCTTTTTATTCTTCTTTTTCTTAGACATTATATTTAATCCCTAAAAGTAACTACTATATTATTTATTTATATATTGTATGTAATTAAATTAACGACATTAACTAGAATTAACTGTTAAAAAGAGATTAATATGATATAAATTATCTATCATTATAAATATCTATTAATTATAGTAGATTTATGATGATTACTAGTTTATTTCTAGAAATAGAAATATTAACAATCAAATTATTAGTTTCTGATAATAAAAACCTTGCATAATCATTTAAATTAGTTAAGTATTAATATTATTTTATATAATCATGTACTTATCAATAATTAATCTAAATCTATTTTATTGATTATTAGAAATAAAAAAATTTATTTTATTAATAGTTATACTCAGATTCAAAAAATTGTATATAATATAATTTCTATAAAAGCTAAAATTAAAAAAAAAGGTTTGAAAAAGAACCAGAGTAATTGATCTGACCCATATTCTTTCCTTAAATTATCGAATATACTACTTCTAGCCTATTCTATGTCGAATTATTAGTTATATTATTATTGTTCATTGTTGTTGTGTTATGTCTTGTATCAATTATTGCTCCACCATGACCTGCGCTGTTTCTTGTTATAGTATTTCCTGTTATTATAGTATTTGTTGCACAAGTATATATTGCTCCACCAAAATTACCTGCATTATTACTTCTTAGAGTGTTCCTGTTTATTATGTTATTTATTCCTATATTAAAGATTGCTCCTCCACTACCATTTACTTTATTACTGTATATGTTATTAGATTGTACTGTTATATTAGTTCCTCTAATGTATACTGTTGCATGTTGTGCTTGGTTGTGGTGTATTATGTTATTAGTTATTATAGTATCCCTTGCATTCCAGTTGCTTATTGCTCCACCTACTGAAGTTGCATTACCATATTTTATAATGTTTTCAATGATTGATGTTTTTGTTCCACTGTTGGTTATTGCAGCACCATTTCTAGCCTTACTTGTTGTGAAGTTATTACAGGTTATATTGTTATTTTGTCCTATTACAAATAGTGCACCACCACTTACAAGTGCCGTGCTTCCTGTAAGATTATTATTATTAAAGTTTAGTGAGAATCCTCGGTAGTATACTGCTCCACCATAATTTGCACTGTTATTTCTAAATGTATTGTTTGTTATGGTAGTGTTCATTGTATTCCAGTTACTTACTGCTCCACCATAATTCTGAGCATTATTTTTTGTGAATTTATTATCTATTATTAGACTATTTGTTCCTATATTATATATTGCTCCCGCAGAGGTAGTCACAATGTTATTTGTGAATTTATTATTGGTTATGTTTGTATTGTTTCCTCTGTTGTATATTGCTCCTCCATACTTTGCCATGTTGTTTGTGAATGTATTGTTGGTTATTGTAGTGTTTACTGTATTCCAGTTACTTACCGCTCCACCATTACTTCCTTTATTATTTATGAAAGTATTTCCATTTATGACTGTGTTTGATGCAGTGTTTATGATTGTTGTGTTACTAAAGTTAATAAATGTTAAGTTTTCTATAGATACCCTTCCGTTATGAATGTTATAACAATTTAATATTTTATTATTTCCATCAAATACTACATTGCCGTAGCCTATTATTTTAAGAGTTAAACTATTGTTTAACACGACAGTATCATTTATATTATAAACTCCGTTTAGTAAGCAGATTAGTGAGTTGTTATATTCACTGTTTGTTATCATATTAAATGCATGTATGTAGTTCCATGGTGTATCCTGTGTTCTTCCATCATTACTACTTAAACCATTTGTTGCTACGTAATATACCGGACCATATAATGTACCATTAGTGTAATATGTTGTTCTTGATGAATTATAATAATCTGTACCATTATAATTTATTGATAAAATATTATCTCCTACTAGGAACACATTCTTTGGTATGGTTATGTTTGCTTTTCCATTAACTACTGTCATATTAGTATAGTTTATGTTATTTATTGTTACTGTTACTGTTCCATATTGTATTGGATTATATGTGTTATCTGTTATGTTCAAACTTACTATGTATTGATTTATTGTATCTGTTATGTTGTTAATTGATATTATTGTACCTTTTTTTATTGTGATATTACTCGTCATGTTTATTGGCTGATAACTAAGGTCCTCTGAGATATATGTGAATAAGATATTATTTACTCCACCTTTTAGTAATTTATCGGGTATTATAATATTTGTCTGTCCATTAACTACTGTTGCGTTAGTATATTTTTCCTGATTGATGTATATTGTTATTGTTCCAGTTCTTACTGTGTCATTGTATTTATTGTTTATCATGAGTTTTATTGTAGTATTATAGTCATTATTATTTAATAATGTAGTACTTATTGTTGGATTTATTGTTTCTAGGAAGTTTCCTAGGTATATGTTATCGGATACTGTGGCCATTGTATAGTTGTTATATAGCATGTCTCTTTGATAGTCTGTATTGTTTATGAAATTGTTCTGTGTTATTATTATAACATTATTATCTTCTAAAATGTATCCTGTTTCTCTTGTTACCGTGTTTTGTGTGAATGAGTTGTTGGTTATATTGATTTGTCCTCTATTATATATTATTCCATGTTCTGCTGTATTATTAGTGAATTTATTATTGTTTATTAGTGTATAATCTGCCTGATTATATATTACTCCACCCAGTGATGCATTATTTAGTGTGAAAGAATTATTTGTTATTGTAGTGTTACCATAGCTAAATATTGCTCCTCCTCTTTTTGCTGTGTTGTTTGTGAATGTGTTTGTTCTTATTATTGTTGTATTGTCCTGTGTGTATATTGATCCTCCATAGTATCTTGCATAGTTTTGTGTGAAGTTATTATCTGTTATTGTTACATTGTTGTATGTTTTCTGGTTGTATATTGCTCCTCCGTAATGGTCTGCACTGTTTTTATTGAAATTGTTTTCCTGTATTGTATTATTTGTTGTATTTTGATTCTGTATTCCAGCTCCACGTGTTGCGTTGTTATTATTGAAGTTGTTATAGGTTATAATCATGTCTTTAATATTGTAGTTACGAATTGCTCCACCATCAAATACTGCTATATTATGCGTGAAATTATTATTAATAATAGTTACATTGTCTGTATTTGTATTGTAGATTGCTCCACCATCATATGCATTATTATCAGTGAAAATATTGCCTGTTATGACCATATTTCTTGTCCTGTTATTTAGGATAGCGCCACCATATACTGCTGAATTATTTACAAAAATATTTCCCTGTACTGTTACATTTGTACCAGTATTAGAGATTGCACCACCATACTCATACTTTATTGAGTTATTTGTGAAGTTATTAAATGATATGAGAACATTGTTTGCATTGTTATTTATGGCCATTTTATTCTTTGTGAAGCTATTATTTGTTATTGTATAGTTTTCACCATAAGTGTTAACACTTCCTTCTCCCCAATTTACACGAATATTATTAAAGGAATTGCCTGTAATACGTATATTATTACCTTGTAGATATACTCCACCATTATAGTATGTTGCATAGTTATTTAGGAATGTGTTATTTGTTAAATTAATGTTATTTCCTTCACTGTATATTGATCCAGCATAGCTACCTGTGAGATTTATGAAATTGTTTTTGGTTATTTCTATATTATTAGCTGAATTATATATACCTCCCGCATAGCCTGTTCCTGTATCATTTATAAAGGTGTTTCCCATTAATCTAGTGTTATTGTTACTATTATATACCGTACCGTATTGTGAATAAAAGTTCATGAAAGTTATATTTTTTATTGTGATATTTCCATTGATTATATTAAAGCATTGATTTCCATGTGTTTCCGAAAGTAGTGTTGTGTTATTTCCATCTATAGTTAATGTCAATGAATTATTAAAACTAACAGTGTCTGTGATGTTATATGTACCAGGCTGTATGTATATTATTGAATTATTGTATTCTGGCGTTGTTACTGTATTAAATGCATGAGTATATGTCCATGCTGTATCAGGTGTTAGTCCATCAGTATCATCAGATCCATTAACTGCAATATAGTATTTTTTTTCTGAGTCTTTTTTCAGGTTCTTATAGGTTCTATTATCGCTAATTTTTTGGTTAATTTGGTTGGATATGTTTGTCTCATGTGCTATCTTGTTTTCTTTAACTGTATGAGTAGTAGTTGTATTATTTGCTGCACTTATTGTAGATACTCCTACTAGTAACACAAAAACAATTGATAATATTATTATGATTCTTTTATTATTCTTCATAGAATATCATCTCCCCTAATGAAAAATAATCTGATAAAAATTATAGGATAACCCTAAAAAATTAATGTATTTCTCATATATCATGTATATATTAAGAGAAAAATATCAGGTTCTATTGTTATCCTAATATGTAATAATTTCTTAATAATTATATTTAATATTATAGAATTATTATAATAGATTTGATTAATTATCTTTTTTAGTTTAAAAAAATAGATAATAAAATAAAAAAAAAGAGGAGAGGAATTGAAGATAATTATTGCCAACTATAAGGGTTAAACTCACTAGGAGGAATATACATTACCTCTGCAATACCTTCTTTTAAGAGCATTTCATTAACATTCTTATTATCAACAATAACTACTCCAAGAGTTCTACCATACTTATCACTATGTTTTTTGTCATCAACGTCAACTGAAACCTGTTTATTTAAACATAGTTTTTTAACAAATTCCTTAGATGCTTTATAACCTTGAACACCACGTTCAGGAGTATTAACACCTACAAGACGAATCTTATCACCATTAGATAAGTAGATAGTATCTCCATCAACTACTTTTGTACATACAGCTGTTTCTTCTGCATGACATGTTGTATCATTATACTTATTAAGTATATCCTGGGCACTCATACTATCATAATAGTTATCAGCAACATTATGACTATAACCATCTCCAACATATCGAGCACTAACACCAGTTAACAAGCCAAGACCAACTACTAATAGTAATAATACAATAATAGTTTTAGATACATTAATTTTAATAGAAATCACCTCACAGATATAAATTGAACAACTAAGTAATTATATCTAATTAAGAAGTAATAAAGTTTATCTATAAATTAGTTAGAGAAAAAATAATTCATTAAAAATAAGAAAATATTTGAATATATAAAAAGGCTATTAAAAAAATATTTTAGTAGAATATTAATTATACTACTATTGAACTATCATATATTAAAATCGTTAATTGCTTTAATAAAATTAATGTCGATGAAAATCAACACTACATTTATTCAGCCATGTCTAATTGTTAGTTGAATGGATTTACTTCAATTTGAAGAACCATGGGTACTATGTTCTTGTGAACTGATAAGTCATAGAATCTGTCTTTTAGGAAGTTACATACACATATAGCCCTAATTTTACCTTCATTGTATATATCTTTAAAAAATAGATACACTATTAATAAAACTATACCCCCTGATAAAACCATTATCAGCAAAATACAATATATTTATAAGAAACATAAAGAAACATGACAAAAAATCAGATAATTATATCATAATAAAAAATAAAGACTATGATTATTAGGAGAAATAAAAGATATGAAGATTAATAACCTTGCTATCATTATTACAGCAATTATAGTTATATCCTGTGTAATAATAGTAACAGCATACACGGTAACAGATACTTTTCATGAAACAAGAAACATGACCATGAATAGAATAACATTAAACGTGCCAAATAATTATGCTGAAGTAATAAATCAATCAATGGATTATTGGACATATAATGATACAGAAAATAATTTAACAATAATCGTAATAGACACAAAAAACAATGATTTTAACAAAATAAAGGAATCCATAGATTTTAAAAGAATATTAGACCAATACAGTCAAAACACTACAACACTAAAAAATAATAATAACAATATCACATACAATAAAACAATAAACCAGGAATACACATATTTTGGAAACTATACAGATGAAAAAATATTCATAGAAACAACAAATGAAACTCTACTTATTAACACATTAGAAAACATGAAATTACCTGCAAACACTACAGTAGAAACACCAAAAGTAGAAACAAAACAATCGGAAAGAACATCTGATACCTTAACAAGTTCATACTCCCCTGGAACTAATACTATAAATGGTGAACAAATAACCTCTTCACACTGGTTTGGTGGTGATCCAAGTAGTGACTGGCTATGGATCTATACAGAAGACAATGTATACGTAAAAACAGGTGGAAAAATATTTAAAAGAGAATTATACGATGGATTGTACAGATACCGTAGTAGTGATGGATATATTATATCAGGATAAAACTGTGATGAATGTCATTGTTAATATAATAATATTATTATACCAACTCTCTTTTTTTTATTTTATGAAAATAATAACAGGTTATTTAAATGAAGAAAAGAATATTTCCTAGGAGATTAGATAAAACATCTAAGATACAGATGATAACATGTGGTCTGGCATTTCTTTTCTTCTTGGTATTAATTATATGGTTTACCATAAATCATCGGTTACATGAAAATAGTCTTTCTTTATTATTGGAATAATTATCTGTGTAATTTTATGGATTAACTGATTTTATAGAAATATCACAAGATAATTTAAAATTCATGTTAAGTATTTAAATACTAAAAATATTGCATTAGAACTCCTGAAAAAACGTTATATTAATGTTTATCTTATTACACTTAATTATATATCATTTATAGGATAATATAATAAGTAGTTAATATTATTAAATACTATCTAGAGGTGAAAAAGATGATTAAATGTAAAATCTGTGGATTTGAGAATGATAATTCAAGTAAGGTCTGTTTACAATGTGGGAATAAATTAGCATATGTTTCAAGTAGTAACGAAAATATTTCTCATCCACAAGTGGATATCAAACAAAATATTGATCAACCAATAAAACAGACATACCATGAGTATGGTAATCAGCAAACTAGCCAAGAAGAAAATAATCAGACAAACTACCAACAACAAGGTTATCAATACCATGATAATCAACAGAATTACCAGCAAGAAACTAATCAGCAGTATGATTACCAGTCTAATAATCAACAATATGAACAATATAATAACCAGCAATACACGAGTAACCAAGAATTTGATTCTGATAATATGAGATATGATGTTAAAAGTCCATTATTAGCTGTGATTTTTGGATTAATTATTTCAGGTGGAGGATATATGTATCTTGGAAAATGGGGTGATGGATTTTTAATGTTAATTCTTGTGATGATTCTGGATATTATTGGTTTATTTACTGTAGGTATTGGAATTATAATTGCATTAATTTTTCAACTTTATGGAATATATGATTCATATCAGAAAGTTAAATTATATAATGAAGGAAAACCTGTGCCTAGTTTAGAATATTCCTTAAAACATATAAAATTCTAAAAAATAGTCTATATCTATTTTCTATTAATCCCTCTTTTTTTATTTTTGTAAATTTTAACTTTTTTTAATAATTATAGTTTCTATTAAAATAAATAATAGTAATCCTTTTATTTATTATTATATCAATAATTTCCTTTAGAATACCAAATACATCGATTGAAATTATAAGAATAATAATAATCCATGTATATGTTAAATTAATTTTTAGAATAAAAACTATATTCTATTTGATAAAAAAATATATTAAAAAAAAGAAGAATGTGAGAATCCTCCGTTTAAGTTATACTTGTCTTGGAGTCTCACTAGTAGTAATTTTAGGAGTGTAATTTCCACCCATACTATTATAGAATGCTTTTAACTGGCTTATTTCATTTTTACTGATTTCCCAGTTTAATTCTGCTAAAAATCCTTTCTTATACTCTGCTTTATATACACCATTAGTTGTACACCACCCTGTAGGTACACCATGTGTATTTACTGACGGATTTAATATAAGAATATGATTTTTATCATTATCTATTTGTACTGCAGCCACATAATGATGATACACATGTACCTCAGCACATTTACCTGCACTAAGCCAGCTTTTAAGAGAGTTGAATCCACTTTTCGGATAATTAATAATACACTTGAATCCTTTTGCTCTTAATTTACTCATATGAGTGCTCTCTTCACTTCCTGCCCATGATGTTGCTTTAATACTTGCCTGCATACTTTGCTCTGAGTAGAATTTATGGTAGTACTGTGATATCTCAGAGCATGTTGTTGGTCCACAAGTATACCCCGTGTTTTGTACATCTGCACAGAACCACATCTTATTTTCGAGTCGATTATTCTTAAATTTTACTGGATTACTCCATTTACCATCAGGACGTTTAGCCTCTAATGTTTTTGCTTTAAAATTAATTCTTATCTCTGATGGATAGGGATTATTAACTCCATTTACTTCAGCATTATACTTTAATTGTCTGTAATAAAATGCTTCTTCTATAGTATTCCATACCTCTCTTTTAACTACGTGATATACGTTTGGTTCATCTTTTGTTTTGAAGGCTGTGTATTTACTCATATGATATGAGTTGATTTGCATTGTTTTACTATCTCTATCCATTACTTCCTTGTACTGTGCCTTAGTTATTATATAAGTTTTAGTAGTATCAAGCCATTTATATTTCACATTTGACGTACTCATTGCCTCAACATCAGGTACAAATGTTTTATTATTAAAATTAGCCTGTACTGTTGGTATGCTCATCTTGAATGGGTCATGTTTAACCTGTGTCATTTCAAGTTTCTGATTTACTTTATTACTTAAATAATTACTGTTACCACTGAAGGTTGCTGTGATAGTATAATTCTTTGCTGTTACTTTTGGAACTGTATACGTATATGATACTTTTCCATTATGTACATTTATCTTTGGTGAGATAGTTATACCCTTAATTTTAAATACAACATTTCCATTATTTATCTTATCTCCATAAGCACCAGTTATATTAGCATTAAATGTAACATTACTTCCAGGTTTTGTCTTGGTCTTTGCTATTTTAATTATTGTATTTCTCTTTGTAACAGTTAATGTTCCCTTTGAAGTTGATGAATAATAATTAGAGCTACCACTATATGTAACTATTATAGTATAATTCTTAACACCTAATTGTTTGATATTATAATTAGATGATGCAACACCATTACATACTAATATTTTTTTAGAAACTGTTTTACCATTAATCTTGAATACTATATTTCCACCAGTTACATTCATATTATTCTTATCTGTTATATATGCTGTGAGCTTTATTGTGGAATTATTGGATTTGATATTAGCTACTTTTATTTTTGTATTTTTTTTTAGAATTGTTAATGTTCCACTAGCTTTTGATGGAAAGTATTGCTCATTTCCACCATATACTGTTGTGATAGTATAATTCTTTGCACTTAAACCATTTGCTGTGTAATTAAATGTTACTGTTCCATTTATTACATCTAATTTATTACTAACCGTTTTACCATTGATTTTAAATATAGCCTTTCCTACGGTCACACTATTTCCCTGTGAATCTGTTATATCTGCAGATAGAATTACTGATGTATTATCTGTTTTTACATTAGTTATATTAATTTTTGTGTTCTTTCTTGTTATTTCTGTTGTTTGATTACTTGCTGTAATGTTAGTATTATTGTCTATGGTGTCATTTTGAGGAGTTTGTGTATCATTTGTTATATTAGTATTATTATCTACTGCATTGTTTTTTATATTTTTATTAACTTTGATATTGTTAGTATCATGGATTGTATTATTAGTTAAAACATGTTTATAATTATCTGATTGGTTATCAGTGGTGTCATTTGTATCTGTCGCTGATAATCCTGTAAATGTTACTAACAATATGAAAATCATAGTTACTATAAAGATTATTTGTCCTCTATGATTATTCATAAATATTATTTATCCTCCTTGTTTTAATCTTTAATATAATTCATTAAAAATGTTATTAATTAAATTATTAATTATATTTTATTAATTAATTACAATATATTATATTATTTTAATATCATATGTAATTATAGGATTTATTCAGGAAAATAATTGTATTAAATTAAAAATAATTATGTGAATATTCATGAGGTTAGTTATAAAAAGTAATAATAAATTTTATGAAAAACAAATAATTAATTAGTGATGAAAAATGAACGTTTTAGTAATAGGATCTGGAGCAATAGGAATAGCACTGGGAGCATCAATGCTATCTCAAAAGGCTAAGGTATCATTTTATGCAACAAAAAAGACTGCTGAAGCTATGAATGATGGAATTAATAGGACAGGTATATTTAAACATTTATCATTTGAAAGAGATGAATTTGAAGTATATACAAGTTATGAGAATATTCCAAGAAACTACTATGATTACATATTTGTTTGTAGTAAAACAATAGCTAATGATGATATAAGTAACAATCTAAACAATAACAGAAATATACTCAAAGAAAACACTAAAATAATCCTATTTCAGAATGGATTTGGAAATGATGAACCGTATCTCAGATTCTTCTCCAAGAAAACAGTGTATTGTGCAAGAGTAATCACTGGATTTAGAAGATCAGCTAGAAATACCAGTGAAATAACAGTACATACAGCACCAATACTAATAGGATCACTGCAAAAACAAGATCCACAGTCACTAAAAGAAGTAAGTGATATAATAAATAAATCAGGCATAGAATCAGGTATCACTGAAGATCTTCCAAGATATTTATGGGCAAAGATGTTATATAACTGTACATTAAATCCGTTAGGAGCCATACTAAACGTTACCTATGGGAAACTAACTGAGAACCCCTACACAATAAATATTATGAATAAACTAATTGATGAAATATTCAATGTAATACAGGCATCGGGTTACAGTGTGGAATGGAATACAAGTGATGAATACAAGGAAATATTTTATAACAAGCTAGTGCCTGATACTTATGAACATGTATCCTCAACTTCACAGGACATACAAAGAAAAAATAAGACAGAAATTGATTCATTAACAGGGAAAGTCATAAGGCTAGGTGAAGAACACAAAATAGATGTATCAACAAACAAGGTAATATATAACATGATAAAAGCAATAGAATCAGAATTCTAACAATTCAATAAGAAAAATAGACTGAAAAAAAAAATAAAAAATAGGTTTGGAGGAGAGATACTTATAAATTGGTTTTATTTTTACATTACCCCTTTTTTTATAGGTTAAATTAAATTATTTAATTCGCGGATTCCATTTCTTTTTTTACTTCATCCATGAATTTTAATTCACCAATACGTTTCATGGTAGCTGCTACTCTTTCTTTTTGAGGTTTTCTACCATATTTATTATATACTTTAATAGTTGCTTCAATTAATTTATATATTGTTTCTTCATCTTCTACATTAAGTGTTAAACCTTCAACAATTTTACGTCCGCTCATTCCACCTATATGTAAGTTGAAACCATCATATTTAAGGTCTCTTGCTTCATGAGGACATGCTTTTACACATTTTCCACAGCCGATACATACATCATAATCAGTGTGTGATATATCTCCAGTAATATCAATAGCATCTACTTTACATACATCGGAACATCTTCCACAGCCGTTACATTTGTCTTCTACAGTATATGGTACTTTGTAACCATTTATACCGAAATCTGCAACTTGTGGTCTTATACATTTGTTAGGACATCCACTTACTGCTATTTTGAATTTATATGGTGCTGGTAATTCTTTAAATCTGTTTTCACATTCCTGTGCAATAGCTGTAGTATTAATTAATCCTAATTTACAGTTCTGGTTACCAGGGCATGCAAGTGCAGATCTTACTAGTGGTCCTTCACTACCATTAATAAATCCACTTTCTCTTAAGTCTTTGATTGCATTTTCTACATCAATAGGTTCGAATCCGTGTAACTCAAATTCTTCCCTGTTTGTAATTTTTATTTCAGCGCCATATTTCTTTGTAATATCCATTATTGCTTGAACTTCTTCATGTGAGTAGAATCCTGAAGGATTAGCTCTTAGTCTGATGAAATGTTTTCCATCTGTTCTTAAACCTACTCCACCATAGTAATCATTCCAGTAGTATGATATGAATTCATCATTTTCTACTCGTTTTTTAAGTGCTTTTTGGAATTTCTTTTCTTTGAAATTTCTTAGGAATTGTACTTTACTTAAATCTACTCCTTCTTTTACTGGAATAATGTTTTTAATATCTTCTCCTTTTTCTGTTCTTATGATAATAGTAGAGTATCCTTCTTCACTTCCAACAGATCCTACTGATACATCTGCTAGTTGGGAATCGAAATCTCTGCACATTTTACATCCAGGTGCTACTTTAATATCTTTTACTGGAAGTTTTAGTGTGTTGTCTACTGTTTCTATTATGAATTTACCATTGGTTACATTGAATTTTTGAACATCACCAATGTTTATATCATGTTCTTCTAGTATTGCATCTATTGTTTCTTTGTTGAATTTTTCTGTACAGAATAATCCTATCATATATTCTATTTCTGGTAATTTTTTAGCTTTTCCATCCCATCCTCTTTCAGCTGAGTGTTTTGAGTGGTATGGGAAGTATTGTATTTTTCTTAATCCTTGAATCTGACATGGTAGTCCTACTACTGCCACTTTTCTTAGACCTTGATCATAAGCCTCTTTTAATGCTTCAAATGTGGATATTGTGTATTTTGATTTAACTGTCTTTTTAAGTTCATCAGGTGATTTAACTATCATTGAAACAGGTTTCCACTGTTCATCACCTACCACGATAGCTCCATCAATCTTTTCAGATTCCATTAAGTATTTTAAGAAGGATGATACAACCCCACCATCCTGTCCTTCTATTGTACCTTTACCATAATAATATTCTTCTTTAAAGTCCTCTCTAATTTCAACGGCATATTTAGCAGAATTCATTCTAGGACATACTTCCATACACATACCATTACCATCACGTCTACATTCCTGTGTAAGTTGTGGTCTGTCAGTAAATTCTAGAAGATTATTTGGACATACAACTACACATGTACCACATTTAGCACACATATCAGTATCTACAATCTTATTCAATGCCCATTTATATTCCTCAGGCTCTTTAAGATTTTTATCAATGAAATCTTGAATAGAACCCATTCCTTTTAGAACTTCCTCAATGATATCCTCAGTAATTTCAACATGTCTCTGTTTAGCAAGCTGATAAGATTCCTCATCAACATAATCAGTTATTTTATCCTTAACATATTGTTTATTTTCCTCTGGGATATCTTCAAGTACCTTATTTAAAATTTCAGATAACATATTCAAACTCCTTAATATTATTTATAAATTATACTTTATTTAAATTTAAGTCACTATGATAGTGAAAAAGTTAAAAATTGGTAAAAAATCCAAGTTTAGAATTATAGAAAATTAAAATAATACATATAATATAATATTATATAGAAGTATCTATTTCATAGGAATATGAGAAGTTATTAATACATAATATTGATTAATTAAGAAAACAAGTACATTAAATTAATAAAAAAAAATTAATAGCTATAGATATTGAAAAATAACAAAAAGGAAGTAGATATGTAATGGAAAAGAAATTGAAAATAGCAATAATTATAATAATAGCAATATGCATTATAATACCTGTAAGT
>CACZOU010000020.1 GCA_902782945.1 uncultured Methanobacteriaceae archaeon | reverse complement strand
TAGAACTTCCTATCTAAATCAATACAGGCATATGAAATACCTTCACCAGCTTCACTGGGGCTGGAACCAACACCATTCAAATCATCATAACCCTCAGCATTGTCATATAAAACATCATAAATAGCCTTATTCACAGCTTCAAGACAATCATCATCAGTCACAGCGGTTATAACAATATCATCACCAGTAATATTACTTAACCTTGCAAATTCAGCACCAGCATCCTCAATATTACTTAGATCAGCTTCAACATTATTAATAAGACTATCACTACAAGAAATATCATTATTTGAAATATCAATTCCAAAGCATACCATCTTCATAAATAAATTTACTCCTAAAAAATTTTTCTTACTAATACTAACTATGTAACACAATAATAATAAAAACTAATCCCATAAAAAAGTGGATAATTATTTTATAATTTTTAATTGTTATACTTTCTAAGGAATATGATAGAAACTGGTAATAATAAAAATTAATATTCCAGTATACTAACCTTACTTTTTTTACAAAATTTTTTTTATTTGATTAATACAGATATAATATTATTTACATAGTAATGAGAAAATGATAATTTGATTAAAGGAGTGTAGTTAATATTTTTACAGGAGTTTGCGGATCCATAGTTGAAGAGAACGAGGAGGATATACTTAATACATTACAGAAAGCTATAGATAGTAATGTGGATTATGTTGAGTTAAGATCAGATGTTATAAATGATGTCACATCTGCAAAAGTATCCTATATTATTGATAAAATGAAGTCCATATCGGATATTCCTATTATTCTTACTAATAGAACAGGAACTGAGGGCGGATTCTTCCAGGGAAGTGAAGAGGAAAGAATTAAAATTCTCAGCGATAATGCATGTTTTGTTGAATACACCGATGTTGAACTCAGCACAGACAGTACCTTGAGACAAAAAGTAATTGATAATGCAAATAAGACAATTATATCATATCATAATTTTAGTGAGACTCCTTCTTTTGAATATCTTGAGGATATAGTAATAAAAGCCAAAAATATTGGTGACATACCTAAAGTAGCTGTTAAACCACAGAAATTAGAGGATACATTTATTTTATTAAAATTAATGATGAAATACAGGAATATGATTGGTATTTCCATGGATAAAATAGGTGCATATACAAGAGTTATTGGTCCTATTATTGGCGCTCCTATTACATATGCAGCTATTGATATCCAATCAGCTCCTGGACAATTAGATATAAAAACAACAGATGAAATTATTAGAAAGCTAAAATACTGATTTGATAGTATGAATGACGAAGAACGAATCATTATTAAAAAACTGAATAAGATAGGCGTAGATACCAGATACATCAGCCTATACAATAATAAAATATATATTAATAATCTAAAATTCTCTAAATTCTCAAGAAACAAGGAAGAAAAATTCCACAAAGAATATCCTGAAATAGAAGTGATAAGGTCAAAGATATTTCAGAAAATATGTATAAAAGCATCACGAACAATAAAAAATCAGGTTAAGCCACGTGATAAGATATACATAAGTGATGATTTAGCACCAGAGAATATATTATTACATGTATTATTAGAACCTTATCAGAGAAAATATGGAATAACAATAACAAGCAAAAAAGATAATGATACAATAAACGCAAATCCCAAGTATCTAGATAAATTTGCATTAGAATATATTAATTTAATGATATCTGGAAATAAAATAACAAACCATTACGAAGAAAATACAATATATCCATTAATGCATGTATCTTACCAGTGGATAATTGATTGGATAAACTCAACAGATATACAGCACACACAACCACAACAAGAAAATGATACCGCAGCAGACATACTAAACTTCCTAGAAAAACACATACCAAACGTAAATGAATCCATAAAACAATCAGTAACCTACCTAGATGATAACGCAATAGAATAAGAAAAATATTAGAATAGGAGAGTAAAAATATGGCAGCAAACATAACAGGAGAAATATTTAAAGTAACAACCTTTGGATTAAGTCATGGAACTGCATTAGGAGCAGTAGTAGATGGATGTCCGGCAGGATTACCATTAACAGAGGAAGATATACAAAATGAACTAAACAAGAGACGACCTGGAACAAGTAAGATAACAACAGCAAGAGATGAGAAAGATAAAGTAGAAATACTATCAGGAGTATTTGAAGGAAAAACAGATGGTACGCCGATAGCAGCAATAGTAAGAAACAAAGATCAAAGAAGTAAAAACTATGATAACCTAAAAAATAATCCAAGACCAGGACATGGAGACCTATGCTGGCAAGAAAAATATGGAAACTATGATTACCGTGGTGGAGGAAGAAGCAGTGGAAGAGTAACAATAGGTCATGTAATAGGAGGAGCAGTAAGTAAAAAACTCTTAGAACAATACAATATAACAACAACAGCACATGTAACAGCAATACATAATATAAAATCTACCAAGAAATACACACTAGAACAAATAAAACAAAACATCACAGAAAATAATGTAAGATGTGCAGATTCTGTAATAGCTGAGAAAATGGAAGAAGAAATACTAAAATATAAAAAGGAAGGAAATAGTGTTGGTGGAATAGTAGAAATAATTATAGATAACCTACCAATAGGATTAGGTCAACCAGTATTTGATAAAATAGATGGAGACCTTGCGAAGGCATTAATGAATATTGGTGCAGTAAAAGGAGTAGAAGTAGGTCTAGGATTTGAAAGTGCTACACTCACAGGAAAAGAGATGAATGACCAATACTACTTAGATGATGATCAAATAAAAACAAAAACAAATAATTCTGGAGGAGTATTAGGTGGTATGACCAATGGTATGCCTTTAATTCTAAGAATAGCTGTAAAACCAACACCATCAGTAAATGGAATACAGGATACTGTTAATCTAGAATACAGAAAAGAGACAACTATAGAAATAGAAGGACGTCATGACCCATGTATATGTCCTAGAATAACAACAGTAGCAGAATCAGCATGTGCAATGGTTATAGCAGACCATATGATAAGAGCTGGCCACATCAACCCTGATAGAATACAATAGTTTTAAGATTATTGGAAGCCCCAAGAGGGATTTGAACCCCCGACCCCCTGATTACGAGTCAGGTACTGTTCCTGGCTGAGCCATTGGGGCATTAAAAAAAGAATAATGGATTAAGTATTTAGATACTGGTCTAAATTCATAGTTAATCCATCTGTTGCTGCTATTGTTCGGATTCCTGTTTCTTGAGTTATTACTCTTGTATTTTGGAAAGGGTTATTCATAATTAAATTAACACCTAAATGAGTCATAATAGCTACTTTAGGTTGTACTTCTTCAATTAAATTTTTAAAGTCAATGGTACGTAAATGACCTTTAATCTTTCTTTCCCCTTCTTTTATTACATTTCCAATCAGGATATCTGCATCTTTATGTTCTTCAGCTAATTCAGGGAAATATTCTGTATCTGAGGTATAACTAATACATAAGTTTTTATATTTAATGTTAAAACCTACACATGTTGGGTCACCGTGATGTGTTTTAGTTCCTCTTATAGTAATATTACCTTCTTTAACTGTATCACCAGCTTTTAATACTGATACGTTTGGTTTCGATTGATGATATTGTGATATACAGGGTCCTAAATCGCCACTTCCATTTATGACACTTTCACTACCTACAATATGTCCTGTCTTTTTAGTCATTCCTTGTGTCATAGCTTCTATTAATACTTCGGCATCATTATAATGGTCCGTATGACTATGACTAACTAAAAGAAGATTTATTTTCCGTGGATTTAACCCATACTGATGGCTTCGTACTAAAGCTCCTGGTCCTGGGTCTACATGTATATTTTTACCGTCGATATCGTCAATTCTGAAACCACCCGTCATTCTTTTCTGACTAATGGTAGCAAATCTACCACCACCAGTTCCTAAGAATTGTAGTTTCATACTATCTCCTTTTTATTTGTTTATCTTCTAATTATTACCGTAATAATAATTATCTAATTATTAATTATTGTATCGACGTATATATAATTACCTATAATTTATTACTAATAAATACTTTTTTTACAATAAAATTAACTGATTAATCATGATAGATTTCATTAATAACTAATTCTCCTTGCTTTTTTTAAGCATAGGTTTAAGATAGATGCCTGTATATGTACCTTTTTCTGCAACTTCTTCAGGTGTGCCCTCAGCTATTAATTGACCACCATCCTTTCCACCTTCTGGTCCGAGGTCAATGATATGGTCAGCGGTTTTTATAACATCTAAGTTATGTTCTATTACTATTAATGTATTTCCTTGGTCACGTAGCTTTAGTAGTACTTTTAATAATCTATTGATATCATCAAAGTGTAGACCTGTTGTAGGTTCATCAAGAATATATAGAGTGTTAGATGTGTTTTGTCTACTCAATTCTTTTGCTAATTTTACACGTTGTGCTTCTCCTCCAGATAATGTTGTAGCAGGCTGTCCTAATTTCACATAGCCTAATCCTACATCTACTAATGTTTGTAGTTTTCTTTTTATTTTTGGTACATTTTCAAAGAATTCTAGAGCTTCTTCACTAGTCATTTCTAGTACATCGTTGATATTTTTACCTTTGTATCGAATATTGAGTGTATCCTGATTGTATCGTTTTCCTTCACATACTTCACATGGTACATACACATCTGCTAGGAAGTGCATCTCTATTTTCACAATACCATCACCACAACATGCTTCACAGCGTCCACCTTTAACATTAAAGCTGAATCTTCCTGGTTTATATCCACGTTGTTTTGCTTCTGGTGTTTGTGCAAATAGTTCACGAATATATGTGAATACCCCAATATATGTTGCTGGATTTGATCTTGGTGTACGTCCTATAGGGGATTGGTCTATGACAATTATCTTATCAATGTTTTCTACACCTTCTATTGCAGTATGTTTACCTATTTTATGTTTATGTTTATGTGTTAATTGTTCATAGATTCCATGATATAATATTTCATTTACAAGTGTACTTTTTCCAGAACCAGATACTCCTGTTACACAGATAAATTCACCTAATGGGAATGTTACATCAATATCTTTAAGATTATTCTCTTTAGCTCCTATGATTTTTATTGATTTACCGTTGCCCTTATGTCTTTTTTGTGGTACTGGTATTTCTTTTGCACCTGATAGGTATTGTCCAGTAAGTGAATTAGGATTATTCTTTATTTCTGTTGGTGTTCCCTGTGCTGTAAGACGTCCTCCTTTATCACCTGCACCAGGACCTATATCTATAACATGGTCTGCCTCTAGTATTGTTTCCTCATCGTGTTCTACTACTATTAATGTGTTACCAATATCACGTAGATGTTTTAACGTATTTATTAATTTCATGTTGTCTCGTTGATGTAATCCTATACTTGGCTCGTCTAGGACATATAATACTCCTACTAATCTGCTACCTATTTGTGTTGCTAGTCTGATACGCTGTGCTTCTCCACCGGATAATGTTCCAGATGATCTTGCTAGTGTTAAGTAATTTAATCCTACATTATTAAGAAATTCCAGTCTTTCTTTTATTTCCTTTAGTATTTCTTTACCAATAAATTCCCGACGTTTTGTTAGTTTTAGATTGTCAAAGAATTCTTTTGTATCTACAAGGGATAGTTTTGTTAGGTCTGCTATGTTCATGTCATTAATTGTCACTGCTAACATTTCGGGTTTAAGTCTGTCTCCATGACATGTCGGACAATCACGTAGGGTCATGTAATTACGTATAGCTTTTCTTCGGTATCGGGAGCTTGTTTCAATATATGTTCTTTTCATATGTGGAATTACGCCCTCGAATGGTTTTGTAACCTTTCTCTCAGAGTCTCCTCTTGTGAAGATGAAGGTTATTTTCTCGCCATTACTACCATATAGTATTGCATCTTTCACGTCATCTGGTAATGTATGGTATGGTGAGTCTAGTTTAAAGCCATAATGATTTGCTAGTCCTGCTAGTATTTTATTGTAGTAGCTTTCTGTTCTGTTTGAGTTACTCCATGGTTTTATTGCTCCATCTCTTATGGATAATGTTCTATCCGGTACTACTAGCTCCGGGTCTATTTCAAGTATGCTTCCTATACCATTACATGCCGGGCATGCTGCTTGTGGATTGTTGAATGAGAACATTCTTGGACTTATTTCTGTGAAGTTTATTCCACAATCAGGGCATGCTAGTGATTCACTGTAGAATTGGTCAGGTATGCTGTTATCATTGTTTGCTACTGTTATTAGACCATCACTTATTTTGAGTCCTGTTTCTACTGATTCTACTAATCTTTTTCTGAAATTTTCATTGTTTGTTACTTTTAATCTGTCTATAACTATTTCTATTACGTGTTTATTGTTCTTGTTTAGGTTTATTTCCTCGTCCAGTGAACGTATTTCTCCATCTACTCTTGCTCTTACAAATCCTTTTTGTTTGTATTCTGTGAATATTTTTTTATGCATTCCTTTTCTATCTTTGATTACTGGTGCGAGGATGTATATTTTTTGTTGATCATTTTTGTCTATTATTTCGTTTGCTATTTGTCCTGGTGTTTGCTGAGATATTTCTTTTCCACAATTGTAGCAGTGTGGTATTCCTATTCTTGCATATAATAATCTGAGGTAATCATATATTTCCGTAACAGTTCCTACTGTTGAACGAGGATTTACTCTTGTTGTTTTCTGGTCTATGGATATTGCAGGTGATAATCCTTCTATGTAATCTACTTCCGGTTTGTCCATTTGTCCTAAAAATTGTCTAGCATATGCTGATAGTGATTCAACATATCTTCTTTGTCCTTCAGCATATATTGTATCAAATGCTAGTGAGGATTTACCAGATCCACTTAATCCTGTTATTACTATGAAGCTATCACGTGGTATTGTTACGTCTATGTTTTGGAGGTTGTGCTGACGTGCTCCTTTTATGATGATTTTTCTATCTTGGATAGCTTTTCTTCTTAAGTCATCTGTTGATTCCATATTCTTATTCCTCTTTTAATTCTTTTATCCTATCTCTTAGTTTTGCAGCTTTCTCAAAGTCTAATTCTTTTGCTGCTTTTCTCATTTCTTTTTCAAGTTCATCTATTAATTCATCTATTTCATCAATTGATATGTTATCAATTTCCTGTATATCTTCAACTTTATCTTCAATTTTCTTGTCTTTAAGTTTTCTTACAACACTTCTTGGTGTGATATGATTGTCCTTGTTGTATTGCATTTGTATTTTTCTTCTTCTTTCTGTTATGTTAACTGCATTTCTCACTGAGTCTGTCATGTTATCTGCGTATAGTATTACTTCACCATCAACATTACGTGCTGCTCTACCAATAGTCTGTATGAGTGATGTTTGTGAACGTAGAAATCCCTCTTTATCAGCATCTAGAATAGCGACAAGTGATACTTCCGGGAGGTCTAATCCCTCTCTTAATAAGTTAACACCAATTAAACAGTCAAACTCTCCCCTTCTTAAATCATCAATGATTTCAGTTCTCTCTAAAGTTGTAATCTCAGAGTGTAAATATCTGGCCTTAACATCCATCTTAATATAATAATCTGTTAAATCTTCAGCCATCTTCTTAGTTAAGGATGTTACAAGAACTCTCTGATTTTTATCAACTCTCTTACGTATCTCTCCAAGAAGGTCATCCACCTGGTTTTTAACAGGTCTGATTATTGGTTTAGGATCCACTAGTCCAGTCGGCCTGATAATCTGTTCAACCTTATTCTGACTACGTCCAAGCTCAAATGCTCCAGGAGTAGCTGACACGTATAGTATCTGGTTTTGTTGTCTCATGAATTCATCAAATCTTAGAGGACGATTCTCCTTAGCACTTGGTAATCTGAATCCATACTGTATTAATGTTTCTTTTCTTGCTCTGTCTCCTTCATACATTCCTCTAATCTGTGGTACTGTAACGTGTGACTCATCGATTATTGTCAGATAGTCATCAGGGAAATATCTTAGAAGAGAGTATGGTGTTTCACCCCACTGGCGTCCGTTCATGTGCATTGAATAGTTTTCTATACCTGAACAATATCCTATTTCCTGAATCATTTCTATGTCAAAGTTAGTTCTTTGCTCAATTCTTTGAGCTTCAACATATTTTCCAGTAGCCTTGAAGGTATTAACACGTTCTTCTAATTCTTTCTTAATATTCTTTATTGCTTTTTCTTGTTTCTCTTTAGCTATTACGAAGTGTTTTGCCGGAAATATTATAACTTTTCTTAGTTCTTCTATTATGTCACCTTTTAGTGGGTCTATTTTATATATAACATCTATCTCATCGCCCCACATTTCAATACGTATAGCATAGTTAGCGTTTATCGGGTATATTTCTAGAACATCACCACGTACTCTGAATCGGCCTCTTTCAAATTCAATGTCATTTCTTGAGTACTGCATATCAATTAGTTGACGTGTTATTTCATCACGTGAAATTTCCTGCTCAACTTCTAAGGGTAATGTGAATTCCAAATAATCCTCTGGTGAACCAATACCATAGATACATGATACACTTGATACTACTATAACATCATCTCTTGTAAGTAGTGACTGTGTTGCTGAGTGACGTAGCCTATCTATTTCTTCATTAACTGCTGATTCTTTGTCTATAAATGTATCAGTCTGTGCTACATATGCCTCTGGTTGGTAGAAGTCATAATAACTTACAAAATATTCAACAGCATTATCTGGGAAAAATTCTTTAAATTCCTCATATAATTGTGATGCAAGAGTCTTATTGTGTGACATTACAAGAGTAGGCTTATCTAATTGTTCTATAACATTAGCCATGGTAAACGTTTTTCCAGAACCAGTAACTCCCTCCAATGTCTGCTCCTTATCTCCATTTTTAAAATGTTCAACTAATGAATTAATTGCTTTTGGTTGATCACCAAATGGTTTATAATCAGAATGTAAATTGAATTTTGACATATTATTATATCTCTTAAAAGTAATTGATTAAACTAATCATAAATATATAATTATTGTAATACTAATATTATTAAATACTATTTAATAAATATGATGATAAATTAGATACTCAGATTTAAACTAAAATAGATAATTATTGAGGTAAGATTAATGTCTATGAAAATAACAGATCCAAATGAATTACCAAAAAAACCTGGCGTATATATAATGCACAACAGTGATGATGAAATAATATATGTCGGAAAAGCAAAAAAATTACGAAACAGGGTTAAAAGTTATTTTAGAGATGAAGACAAACTAGACAGACCAAAAACACAAGTGTTAATGAGACACTTCGCATACCTAGAATACATATTAACAGACACAGAAAAAGAAGCATTAATACTAGAAGCAAATCTCATTAAAAGATACATGCCTCATTACAATATAAGCCTTAAAGATGGGAAACAATATCCATATATTAAGATAACAAAAGATGAATTTCCAAGAATACTGATAACAAGAAGCCTTAAAAATGATAAAGCATCATATTATGGGCCATACACTGATTCTACAAATGCAAGACAATTCATTGACTTTCTAAATAAGAACTTTAAGATAAGAACATGTAAAAATATGGATGGCCCATGTTTAAACTATCAGATTAAACAGTGTAGTGCACCATGTATTAATAAGATATCACAAAAGGAGTATAACAGAAATATCAGAAGAGCAAAATTACTACTGCAGGGAAGATACAAGAAGACAATCAAGAAGCTAGAAAAAGATATGAAACATTACTCTAAAAATCTGGAATTTGAAAAGGCTGCAATGATAAGAGATCAGATAGAAACAATAAAAATAACATTGGAAAAACAGAATATACAGCCAACAAAAGATGTAGACCAAGATATTATTGGAATTGACCATAATGACCAGGAAGCTGCCGTTGTGATAATATCTGTCCGTAACGGTAAAACAAATAAGAAAGATGATTTAATACTAAAAGGTATTAATGGCTTTTCAGATAAGGAGATACTCACAGAATTTATTAAACAATATTATTCAACAGCACCTATACCAGAGCAGATAATTATTGAGGATGATATTGAAGATGCTGATATTATAAGGGAATGGTTATCTGACAAGGAAGGCCATAATGTTAAGATTAATGTGGCAGAGGATGGTCATTATCTAACATTAATAAAGATTGCTAAGAAAAATGCTCATATTAGTTTAACAGAAAATACTAAGGAAGAAGAAAATCCATTATTAACATTGGAACAATATCTTAACCTTCCACGGCTTCCATATCATATAGAGGGTTTTGATATTTCAAATATATCTGGTATTTATGCTGTAGCATCAATGGTTGTCTTTGAAAATGGTAAACCAGCTAAAAACATGTATCGTAAGTTTAAAATGAATACTCCCGGACCTAATGATTTTGCTATGATGAAGGAAGTTCTTACAAGAAGATACTCTCATATATCACCTGATTATCAGGATGATGTTAAAAATCCTGATGATTCAATTAATATACGTCCTGATTTAGTATTAATTGATGGAGGTAAGGGTCAGCTTGGAATGGCTGTTGAAGTATTCAAGGAGCTAAATATTACTGATGTTCCACTGGTTGGTTTAGCTAAGAAGTTTGAGGAATTGTATGTTCCTGGTAGAAGTGAACCTATTGTTCTTCCTAGAAGGTCAACGGCTTTACAGTTACTTCAGTATGTTCGTGATGAATCACATAGGTTTGCTATTACTTTCCATAGAACTATCAGGGGTAAAGCTTTCACGAAGTCTGTTCTTGATGACATACCTGGTGTGGGTAAGAAGAGAAAACAAGCATTACTCACACACTTCAAAAGTCTGGATGCAATATATGATGCTAGTTTAGAGGAAATAGAGGAAGTCAATGGTATACATAAAAAATTAGCTAAAACAATATATGACACATTACAAAATGATAGAAAAAAGGATAAAAACAATTAATTCTTGTTTAACAGTTTTCTACTTTTTTCATTACCATAAGGACATATGTATAAACACATCCCACAAGCTACGGGATGATTCTCCTCTTTTCTTTTCATAAGATAATTACCACATTTCTCAGGACTATAAGACTCTGCTGGGTCTGGTAAGTCAACAATAGCTTTACCAGGACAAGCAGTAACACACATTGTACAATTACCACATAAAGATTCCATTTCATCACCAGCATACTCTTCAAGTGGTGCATCAGTAAGAACGGTAGCCCAGGTTAACCTAGGACCGAACTCCTCTGTTGTAAGAAGATTATTTTTACCAAGCCATCCTACACCAGCAATATGAGCACTAGCCTTATTACTAAAAGGTTTTTTCAAATCAATCTCATCACTCTTACCAGAAACATCTAATACAATCGCATGATAACCCTCATCCTCAATATATAACGCTATCTCTGATGCAATCTTAGATACTCTCTGATGTGAATTAAAGTATTCATCAAGATACTCCTGAGCATATTTATCATTATTATAGGTTAAAGGTATTTTTTCAATAATTTCCTCAATCATCTTATGGCCAATAACAATAGCATAAGGATACTTGCAAATATCATCTCCATAGTTTTCAATTAACTTTTTTTCATCTTTTGCAAGATTAGCAACACCACACACATCACTTAATGATTTTGCATATTCCATTATTCTCATAATAACACATCCTGTTTAATAAATAACTTTATTATTCATCAAAAGGTGTAAAACCAATAACAACAGTACCTATAGCTTCATCATGCGGTAGGTCAAAACAATCTTTAATATAATGGTCTGTTTCAGTAGATGGAATTGCTACAGCCAGACTTTTTACTGTACTATCTATATCTTGATCTGTTATAAAAGAACTTGGCTCTTCATCCATTACAAAGAATTGTTTTTGACCACTACTACCTACATTATTATATGTTACAAAATTATCTGATAAGAAATACACACTAGGATCATTATGTAACTCTTCTAGTTCATCCTCATCATATATCATTTCACCAATAATCTCACCGTTTTCTGTTCTTAGTGTAAATGAATTTTCAGAAGCTTTTGACTTATTTGGGTCAGTATTAAAATCATCCTTGTTTTCTTTTATTAATAATAAAGCCTCTTTTTCGCCCATAGCTTTTTTCATTCCTTGATTAATGAATGGAACAATTTCGTCTAAACGTTTCATTTCATATAATAGGATGTTCTTTTTCATTTCGTCGTCTAATACTTTTACTAGTATAACATTATCCTCTTTTTTTAGCATTTTTTCTATTTCATATTCTTGTTCCATCGTCTTTCACCTGTTAATTGTAGTTAAACTAAATTAATAATAATTATGGTTTTATATATTTAAGTAATTATATATGAAAAGTTAAAAACAAGAGGGGATGTTTTTGTTATAATTAAATTAATTAAACAAAATTTATCAGGTGAATAATTAAAAAAAAGATATGCTGTATTTTTTTATTCTGTAAATCCAATGATTAATGTGGTTATTCTTTCTTCCTGTGGGATTTTAAATAAATCCTTAATGTAATGATCGGCTTCTGTTGAGGGTGCAGCTATTACCATATGACTTACAGTATCTCTCAGCTCATCTTCATAGTCTAGTTCGCCTACTAATTCTGATACTACGAAGAACTGTTTTTCACCAGGTACGGATAGGTTAGGATATGTTGCAAAATGTTCTGATATGAAATAGACATTTGGATCATTTTTCAGTTCCTCTAATTCCTCGGGGTCATATATTTCTTCTCCTATTATTCTACCATTTTCTGATTGTAGAGTTAATGTAGGTATTAATTCTTCATCCGGAAGAATAATATCAGTTTTATCGATAACTGCTACAATAGCTTCTTCTTCATCTAATGCCTCTTTTAATCCCTTGTTTATCAGAGGTACCATTTCATCTAATCTTTTCATTTCAAGTTTTGTAATTTCTTTTTTTAAATCATCAGACATTATTTCTGCTTTTAATACTCTATCCTTACTTCTAAGAATGTTTAGTATCGTGTATTCTTTTTCCATTTTTTGTTCCATAGTTTTCATCTATTTATTTTTAGTTAAAATGATTGATATTTACTATGTTTTTTTATATTTAAGTAAGTAATTATAGATAATAATAAGGCTAAAATTGGGTATATCGTTTATTTAAATGGTCTTTAATTTTATTCATAGTTTTTAATAGAAAAAATCAGGATTAAATGTTATTATTTTATTTATTTAGTCATTAATTATTCTGTGAATCCAATGATTAATGTCGTGATTTTTTCTTTCTGTGGGATATTTAATATTTTTTTAATGTAATGATCTGCTTCTGTTGATGGTGATGAGATTACCATTCTACTTACACTATTTTTTAATTCATCTTCGTAATCTAATTCACCTTCTAATTCTGATACTACGAAGAATTGTTTTTCGCCGGGTACTGATAGATTAGGGTATGTTGCAAAATAGTCTGATATGAAATAAACATTAGGATTATGTTTTAATTCCTCTAATTCATTTGGGTCATAGATTTCTTCTCCAATTATTGTACCTTTATTTGATTGTAGTGTTAGTGAAGGAGTGTAATCCTCGATTGAAACATCTACATCTGTATTGTCAATAACTACTGCTATTGCTTCTTTTTCATCTAATGCTTGTTTCAATCCATTGTTTATTACAGGTACCATTTCATCTAATCTTTTCATTTCAAGTTTTGTAATCTTCTTTTTTAATTCGTCAGACATTATTTCTGCTTTTAATACTCGGTCTTTACTTCTAAGTATTCTTATTATCTCGTATTCTTCATCGTTTCGTTTTACTGATATTTCGCGTCCAATTTGTCTAGCCCTTTCTAGTAATTCTTCACTGTTTCCACTTAATGGTTTTCCATCACCAACAGATAGTATTTCATGTACCTTGAGGCCTATTGATTCAAAAAGTCTTGCTCGTTTTTGTATGTATTCATCATAAGTACCTGTTTTTGCACCATAAGTGAATATAATTACTGCTTTTTTATTACCTTTTAACTGGTTTGATGTACTTTTTGTCATGGAATAAAAACGGTCCATGAATATATGGCCTTGTGCATTTATTTCTCCAAAATAATTAGGAGCAGCAAATATAAGGGCATCTGATTTTTCCATTTCATCCATAACTTTTCTAAAATCATCATTAATTATACATTTACTTGGTTTTTTAGGATTTCTGCATGCTTTACATCCCTGACACGGTTTTATATTCATATCATCTACGTAGTAAATAGTATTTTCACCCTTATTTTCTTGTATACCTTTTGTCATTTCTTTTACTATTGTACTACAATTTCCGTATTTTCGTGGACTTGCGATTACAGTTATTACTTTCATAATTTTTCATCCTTATTAAGTATTACTTAATACTTCATACTTCTTTATTATTAAATTTTATTCAATTAAAATTGAATATATAAAATCTCTAAAACTCATGTTCTCAGTGTAACCTGTTAATTTAGTTCTTTTTTTAAATATTATTCTTCTTTCACTATTATATATAAATAATATTTATGATAGACTATAAATCATGATGTCTAGACTTATAAGCTTTTTTACTGAAAGTGGTAAAGTTCTAATATCGCCAGACGAACTATTCTATCTAAAAAGTCAGAGTAGAGATTATAATGGTATTATATCTGCTATATTTTACTCTGCATTTCTTGGATTGATTATCGGGCTTCTTACGGGAGAACCTATAGTCATAGTATTCCTGGTAATAGGCGCTATTATTGTAACATTACTATTTAAGGTAATACAAGCTATTTTCATATACATTTTTTCAAGGATTCTGGGAGGTAAAGGAAGTTATCGTAGTACACTGAATTTAATATCATATTCAAGTGTATTAGATGTATTTTTAATCCTAGGATTAGCATTAACAAGTATTAATAACATGGTAATAATGCCACTTATATTATTAGTAATTCCATGGAGAATGGTTATTAATATTACAGCTGTGAACACTGAATTTGAAATTGGTTTTGGTAAATCATTCTTAGCAACATATGGTATACTAATTCTAATATTAACTGTTATCGTGGGGTTATTATAATGAAAGGCGATAAAATAATAGGTATTTTAATAATAATAGCTTTAATAATATCTGTATGTCTTGTTGGTTATTCATTATATAATGGTATTCAGGAAGAACAATCAAACATAACATATCAGCAATTAACTGAGGATCAATTATCTCAAATATTACAAAACAATACAAATAACAGTTCAATACAAAGAGTTGTACTAAATATCAACAGTCCGACAGGTGGAGCAAATATAAACTTCACAGATTCTAATAATATATACAACATATCCTCAGATAATAATAAAGGCAAAGTAACATACGCTGTTAATGGAGATACATTAGAAGTTAATGTAACAGGTAATGAGACAGGAAATAATATTGTATTAAGTAATAAGTACAATTATGATATTAATGTAAATTATGTTGCTGGCGGATATGCTATTAACGTATCCAATGGTGCAAGAGTTAACTCATTGAATAGTAACATGACAGTTGGAGGAGCAAATATTGACTTAAATGGTGGTTCTTTAAATAATTTAAACTTTGAAACTAGTGTTGGTGGAGTTAATATTGAAGGAATTCCTAACGGCCAAACTAATATTGCTACTACTATTGATATTGGTGGTGTAAATATAGGATTAAATCAGCCAGTAGGTCATATTATATCTAAGATTAATCTTGGAGGAACAAATTCAAATAATAATTATCAGAATGTTTCTGCTACAGAATTTAAGGGAAATAATTTTGATAGTTCATCTAATAGATTAGAATTGAATAGTAATATTCAGATGGGTGGAGTTAATATAAATTAATTTCATCAATACTTCTTTCTTTTTTTATTAAAATTAGTTTTATAGAAAAATAGCATTATCTTATTCTATTTGTGGAGTTTAAAAAAAAATGGTAGATGAAGTAGAGTTCATCTATAATCTTTTAAGGAATTCGAGGATTAGTTTTACAGTGTCTTCAACATCTTTTACGTTAACTACACTTATAGGTGTATGGATATATCTTGAACCACTGGATAATGTTGCTGTTGCAATTCCTTCTCTTGTAAGGTGTATTGCTGTTGCATCTGTTGTTCCGCCGTCTCCTACTTCTATTTGGTAGTCAATTCCTGCTGCTTCTGCTGCTTCTACTAATAATTTTTTCATCATTGGATGTGTTAATAAACCTCTACCACTAGCATCTGCGAATGATATTACAGGTCCTTTTCCTGCTTTTACTGGTGCATCTTCAGGTTTTACTCCTGGGTGGTCTCCTGCAATAGTTACATCTAATGCAATTGCCATGTCAGGGTTTAATTTGAATGCTGCTGTTTTTGCTCCTTTTAATCCTACTTCTTCTTGTACTGTTCCTACACCGTATACTGTAGCATCACAGTCTGTCTGTTTCATTACTTCTGTCATTACTGCACAGCCTACACGGTTATCTAATGCTTTACCCATTACAAGATCATTTAAACATTCTTCGAAGTCAGTGTGGAATACGATTGGGTCTCCAACTGATACTAAACTTTCTGCTTGTTCTTTGTCTTTTGCTCCGATGTCTATGAACATGTCTTTGTATGGTATGATTTTTTTAGCTTCTGCTGCACTTGTAATGTGTGGTGGTTTGGATCCGATTATACCTGGTACTTCTCCATTTTCTGTTTGTACGTATACTTTCTGGTTTAGTAACATTTGGTCGTTGATTCCACCGATTTTAACAAATCTTAAATATCCATCATCATCTATGAAACTTACCATTAGACCGATTTCGTCCATGTGTGAAGCTAGCATAACTGTTGGTTTTCCTTCTTTACCTTTGTGTGTTGTTATTAGGTTTCCCATTACGTCTGTTTCCATTTCATCTACGTGATCTTTTAGTTCATCTTTTATTATGTCGCGTACTTCTGATTCAAAGCCTGAAATTCCGCAAGCTTCAGATAATTTTTTTAGTAATTCTTTCATTGTTAAACCTCGCATTTATTATGTTAAATGATTATTTTCGGTTAAATAAATCGAATTAAATTATTTTTTTTTATACATTTTATTCTGTATATATAATATTATAGTTACTTTTACTTATTAAATTATTTTATTTTATTATTTATAATAAACTACTAATAAAGTAATTAACAAAAATATTCATGATTAAAAACTAATAGGGAAAGAATATTTTATTCTTTTTTTAAGAGAGTGGAAAAATATGGATGCATTGACAATTGTAATAATGTTGATACTATTTGTTATAGCAATGATATTCGTATTTTCAACAGCACTATTAACACCGTACATTGGTAAAAAGAATCTAATCACAGTAGTTCTACTAGGATTAATTGTAGGTGTGGTTGGAGGAGCATTCTTGTTATCACCTATAATGGATGATGTACCAGATTTTACCCGTACACTCGTAGAGGATAGTGTTACTGGAAGCGATGTTATAGAAATGGATTTATCAACAAACGGAAATCTGACAGAAATCATTCAAAATATAAGCTCTATACATGGAGTTCAGAAGGTTGAATATGAAGGAATTACAATAAAAGTTGACGGTAACTTTGACTCGGATAATGCCCAATCGAACTTTGAAACAGCAATAAATAACAGTAATGATAATATTGTTTCTGTTGAAGATACAGGTAATAATACATTCTTTGTTAGAATTAGTGAAGGTGGAGACCCACAAGCTGTATTAAATAGTATTTACGGGGTATTTAGTGAAGGTACCTATACCAACTTGAGATATACTGCAATGACAGCTAATGCAACAGTAGAAGCTAATAATGTTACTAATATTATGTCAGCAATATCTCAGAATAATGCAATGATAGTTAATGTTTCTGGTCCGACAGAGGACAGAACCAATGCAATAAATCAATACATGCCAGACAAAACAAATGTAATTTTAATATCTGGTATAATAGGTGTTATTGTAGCACTTGCAGGATTCTTTATTGATAGTATATACACTTTCAGAAATAATAGGAAAAGAAGAAATTCACGCAGAGAAACATCAAGAGATAGAATTAAAAGAAAAACAGTCCCGGGAACTGGACAGAAGAATAATTCTAAGAATCGTAGGCGTTCTAAAAATGATAAAGTACCTAGAAAAGATTCAATAGATATATTTGATGATTCATTTGATCAAAGTCCTAAACAGAATATCGGTTCAAACAAAAACTTTAAAGAATTATCTGAAGATGATTTGAAAACAAGAGAAAAAACTGATGAAAATAAGGGCGGCATATTCAGTGGATTATCTAATATATTCCGTAGATCATCAGGTAATAATAAAAAATCAGAGCCTAGAAAACAAGAGAAAGAGGAAAAACATAATAACTCTTCTAAAGAACGAAAAGTTCCGAGAATCAAACCGAAAAGAAGAGAGTAATATTATATTCCACTTTCTTAACTTTTTTTTATTAAATTATTTTTATATAATACTCATTTTTTGATTAAAACAAGTTTACATAACATATTTTTTTAAAGTAATAAAAACAATAATATTAAACATTGATATAAGTATAAGGAGTTATTAAATGAAAGCAGTTGTTTTATATTCTGGTGGTAAAGATAGTACAATGGCAGTATATCATGCACTAAAAAATGGTGATGAGGTATATGCTTTATTAACAATGGTATCTAGAAATAAGGAATCATACATGTTCCATGTACCTGATATACACATGGTTGATTATTGCTCAGCAGCAATGGAAATTCCAGTGATTGATGTATTAACTGATGGAATAAAAGAAGAGGAATTAGGTGATTTAGAATCATTACTCATACGTATGAAAGATAAAGATGTGGAAGCAGTATATACTGGTGCTTTAGCATCTGAATATCAAAGGTCACGTATAGAGGGTATTTGTGAAAAATTATCATTAAAATGCATATCACCTATGTGGCATCAAGACCCTGTTGAATACATGAATGAAATAGTAGACCTTGGATTTGAAGTAATAATCACAAGTGTGGCAGCATATGGTCTTGATAAGAAATGGCTGGGACGTAAAATAACAAGAGAAACAGTGGATGAATTAGTAAAACTAAATAAAAAATATGGTATTCATCCAGCATTTGAGGGAGGAGAAGCTGAAACACTAGTACTTGATGCTCCAATGTATGATAGACGTATTGTAGTTGATGAGGCTGATGTTTACTGGGATGTTGATAGCGGTATTTATAATATTACCAAAGCTCATCTAGAAGAAAAATATGATTATAGTTTAGAATAGTTATACTATAATCCCCCCTTCATGAATTATCTTTTTACTATTTTTTTTATTCTTAGTTTAATATCCAATCTATAACAGCATCTGGCTGTTGAGTATCTATTATTACTTCAATATCATCCAGTGTGGACATATTCTCATCTATCATATGAAATTTATTATGATATGCTGCTTGTTTATTAATAAAAAAGGTTATACCATTATCTTGTTTATTCTTGTTAAGTATAGTGTTTGCAACTTCACTTATTTCATTAGATTTAATGAGCTTACTAATAGTTCTTAATAATTCAATGTCACCTATAGTATATAGGTAATTATCTTCTGTTCTGTTTATTATGGTTTTTTCTGTTGTTATGTTTATTATACTGTTTTTTACCTTTTTGATATTTTCTGTTCTGTTTACTCTTGTTTTTATTTTTACTTTTACGTTTTCTATTGATGTTTTTCCGTTTAGGTTTGATTTCATTTGTAATCAGTGCTCTCACATTATTCTTAAAATTAGGAATCGGTCCCTCATTAATTAACATATAATCAGCTAATGCAATAACCTTACCAATTCCAAAATTTAACTCCCTCTGATCTCTTTCAACAAACTTGTTATAATCAGGAGAATCATCATTTCTTTTTCTTCTTTTCAATCTATTAAAGCGTTCATTTGGACTAGAATGAATAGCAATTACCTTGAAATTATTAAAATGTTTCTTGAAATATGCTACTTCATATGGACTTCGAATACCTTCAATAAGATAAATATCCTGTTCTATTTTCTTATACTTCTTAGGTGGATGCTTATTATGATTAGTACGACTATTGTACATCTTCTTTACAGTAGCTCTCTTATTATGTCTATTCTTAGAGTGATTTTTAATCTTTGTAACACATCTGCTAGCAACAACATTATTACCATATTTCTTTCTTAAAATAACTGCTGCCTTACCAGTAGTGATATTACGTCTTTCAGCTTCTTCCCGTATAACATCACCCATACTAATGGTATATATTCCCTCTTTTTTAGCAATACGTGAAATTATACTTTTTCCTGAACCTGGAAGACCTGTTACTCCAAAAACCTTCAAAATCACTATCTCCTAATTAACTTATCTAAAAATAATAAAAATAATAATAAATGATACTAATCTTACTCAAATCTTTTAATTATATCATGAATAGCTGTATCTAAATTAACATTATTATTAAATTTATCAATCTTCTCCTGAAGATCTGAATTATCATAATCACTGTATTTCTCAACAGATTTAATAAGTGCCGGCATAACCCTTACAATATTATCAACAATAGTGACTGTAGAAGTCTGTGCTGTTCTAGATAATGGATTTAAATCAACATTAACAATATCTTTACCAAGAGCATATAACTTCTCTGCACGGTCACCATCCTCTAATGGTATAAATACTAAATCAGCCTTTTTAATTCCCTCAATACTCACAGGAGACCTTGGTCCGTCTAAATCAGGAGTATCAATAAAATCATCATCATCTGTACCAAGTATGTTTTTAACACCTAAATCCCTATAAACTTTCTCAATATTAACAATTCTTTCAGGTGTTCTATAATACAAGTTAATCTCAACAGGAATATCTAATAAATCAGCTAACTGTGCAATTTCCTCGGATACAAGTGCTGTTGTATTACCATTAACACTTAATACAGGATTTTTACTAGTTAAAAAATAGCATGCAGCAACATCAATAGTATTCTGTGAATTATCTGTTGTTTTCTCGCCAATCAAATAATCAAATGTTTCTCCACGTCCATGTGCTATCATACCAGAATCTGCTAGTATTCCATTCTCATGAGCCTTAACTATTTTATCTCTATATACTAATGATTGATATCTTGGATGATTCTTATTTAACATAATATAAAATTAGTTTTTCTTAATATTTAGAAGTTAGTATAATTTTTATAAAAAGTAGATAATAATACAAAAATGTTAAAAAAAATTAGAAGAATAGAGAAGAAATCTATTTATTCTGAGCTTCTTCTCTAGCAATAGTTTTTCTACCTTTTTTCTTATTTCTTTTAGGTTTTTTTCCAGATTTTCTTTCACGCATCTGACTTTGAGGACTTTTAATAAGGAATGTTTCCATGTAATCTGCAAACACAGGTCTTGTGATAAAGATACCTACAAGTACACCTACTACAGTAGTTACTGCAAAACCAGTAAGCATACCTATTCCTGTTGCACCTCTTGAAAATCCAATGTAAGCTAAAGGTAGCATTGCTGCAATTAAAGTACCTGCTGAAGCATATACTATGAAAAATGCATGTTTAATTCTTGTTTTAACAATGTTTTTCCTGTCACTTCTGTCTCGTCTAGCAAGTACTTCATCTGTCATTACAATTTGGTCGTCTACACCAGTACCAATGGAAGCAATTATACCTGCAATTGCAGATAAATCTAAGTTCCAATGTGTTACAGCTGCAAATCCTAGGATAAGTACTAATTCTGATAAACTAGTTACTATGATAGGAACTACTAATGATGGTGACCTATATTTAATAGATACTACGGCTACAATAGCTAGTAATGCTAGGAAACCAGCAATTAATGCACCGGTTTCAAATTGGGAACCTAGTTCTGCTGATACACTGTTAACTCCACTAATTGAAAGTTTTACAGGCAATGCACCAGATTCTAGAACTGTGTGTATTTCATTTGCCTGGTTTTGTGCCTGTTCTTTTGTTTGTTCTCCACCAGATACTTCAATATCAGTTGATCCTACACCGTTAGCTAGTCCAGCATCTAATTGTGGTGATGATATTAATTTATCATCAAGGTACATATCTACAGTAGATCCAGCTTGACCTTCAGCAACAGATGCAAATTTATTTGCAGCATCTGTTGATACTGAAAACGGTACTTTCCACTGGGTACCTGTTACTTCTGCTCCTGAAACACTAGTAATATCTGAACCAGTGAGAGCTGTTTTATTGTTGATTTTAGCTTCGAACTTACCCGGAGTACTAATAATATGTTCTACTTCCTCAGGTCGCACTCCCGCTATTTCAACTATAATATCTTGATCACCACTCTGTCTTACCTGAACATCACTAATACCAAATGCATTTAACCTTTTATCTAACACTGCGGTTACCGTGTTCATTGTATCTTGGTCTACAGGTTTTTCAAGATGTAATTGTATCATTGATCCTCCTGCAAGGTCAAGACCTTCTTGTAATCCAAATACAGCAATAGATACAACACTAGCAATAAGTAGTACTGCTAATATTATTGTTCTAGGTCTTTTTAGAAATTGTTTAGTGGCTTGATTAATTGTGACCACCTCTTTCCATGTGCCATTTGAGTATACCCAGGTTCATAAGCCATGTTGATAATAAATCTGATAATAATCCCATAATAAGTACTGCTGATATGTCTTCTAATACTTGTGCTGATGGAATGAATACTTTAACAACTACAAATAATACAACCATTGAGGCTAATGCTGCAAATGTTAAAGTTATACCTGTTCTACATGCACCTTCTGCTCGATCATCAAGATCTCCAGCGTGCCGTTTTAGTAAACGTGTAGTTAATAATATATCTGTATCCACACCATAACCTATAAGCATCAGTAATGCACCTACACTAGCAACAGATAAGGGTATGCCAAATAGTGACATACTACCAACTGCAATAGATATGTTACATAATGCTGATAAGACTATAGCAGCAGATGGAACTAAATCTCTAAATACAAAAAATACTGTTATGGCCATAAATACAAATGCAAAAAGTAATGCATATACTATCTGATCCATCGCAGCTTGACTTAGCAGAGCACCTACACTTCTGAAGCTCAGTATATTGAATTGATTACTGAATTTCTGGTCAAATTCGGCCTGATCTACATCCCCAGATATGGTTATTGTAGCTGTGTTACCTGATAAGGATGTTTCAACATCACTTACTCCCAGGTTACTTTGAACTAAGTCTGTTATTTGTGATTCTGTCATACTTTGTTTTAGTTCTACTGTGACCATGGTACCTCCCTTTAAATCTACACCTTCATTTAATCCGAAGGCTCCTAGATATAAGAGTGAAAGTATCATTAATATCACAGGAATTAAAATCAGAGGTTTATGAGACTGGCGGGTAATATATTTTATTATATCTACCATGTATCTTTGTCTCCTATGTCTATGATTTTAATATTTTTTCTTATAATTTTTGTTTATTAAGAAACTTTTTTAATAATTATCATAAGGATATTTATTATAGTATAATTATATTTTTTTAAATATATAAAATTAGATATATACTAAATTATTTTTGAAATAGGAATATACTTACTATTAATTTTACTTGAATTTCCTAATCCTGTTTTTTTATTTTCAAGTATTATAGTTCTTTTTTAATTTTGATTTCTTGATATTATTCTATTTATTGAATATAACCTCTTTTTATCTTATTTAATCATAATCGAATCTTTTAATTCATTTAAAAAATATCAAATATATATAGTATATTATACAAAAAAGTAACTAGAAAGATTAAATTTTTAGATTATAACTTAATTATATTTAGTTTATATGTTTTATTGATAATTTTTTTTTGGAGATACGAGGTTGAATAATTATAACTTAACTAAAAAATTTAGCCAGTTTACTTATAAATTATTAAAAGTCTTACCAACAGGAGGTAAATCTTATCCGGGGTATTTATTTATAAAGTATGCTGGCCTAGATTCTATTAAAAAACTTGCAAACGAACAATTAGAAACAGGTTCAATTCTTATTACTGGAACTAATGGTAAAACAACCACTACAACCATGCTAATAAATCTATTATCTAAAGATACGGATATTATATCTAGTGTGGATAATAATACAATATATGCTCTTACAACGGCATTACTTTCAAAAAAGGCTAATATCGGAGTCTTTGAATATGGTATAAGAGATATTGAACATGGAATACCTGACAAAGTACAGAAGTATGTTCAGCCAAAAGGAGTATTATACACCAGTATATCCCGTGAGCATACACAGGTACTTGGTAAGAAGAATTCATTTGAACAATATGTGAAGGCTAAAACATTACTATCTAAGGACATGATGAATGGAGTTGTAATGGTAAACACTGATGATCCAAATACATGTAATATTGGATTAAACAAGCAAGAGGAGGGCCATGTAATTTATTATGGATTAGATACAGACATGGTGGAAGATGTTTATGAACCAGCAGATTCTTATTGTCCAAGATGTGGTAAAAAATTAGAATATTCACGTCATTACATGAATCAGAGAGGAGTGTATTCATGTGAATGTGGATTCGCACGTCATGAACCAGATATTAAAGTTACAAAAGTACTAAGTTCAAATGGTAGATTAGATGTTCATGTGATAGGTTCTGTGTACAATTATTCATTTGATGATAATGTATCTATAGATGTAGAGCTAAGTCTACCATTATTTGGTACACATAACGTATATAATACACTAGCATCACTCACAGCATATGCATGCTTCACACCTGAACCTGAAAATATTGAATCTAATATAACAAATTATTTCAATTCACTTGATTTCTCAATTCTACCACCAGGCAGATTTGAAGTAGAAAAACTAGGTGATAAACTAGTAGGAATAGGTCAGGGAGATAATGGTGATGCATTAAAAGTAAATGTATTATTCATGAAAAGGGAATTATTTAATTCAGAAGCAGAATTCATATACTGTACGCCAGATGCTAATGAAGAAGAAATATTTGAAGATCATCTAAAAACATTAAAAACAGTTAATCCAACACATATAACAGTAGTTCCTGGAAGAGTATCCTTAGATGCTGCAGAGAAGTACTATGAGAAAATAGTTGAAAGTGGATTAAATGCAAGTTACTATCCAATAGAATATGATTTCGACAAACGAATAAAAGGAATTGTAAAACTAATTAATGAATCAGAATATTCTAATATAATAGTCACGGGCTGTGGTGAAGAACAAGCTGTATGGAATATAATTAAGAATAAAATAAAAGAAGAAAACAAAAACTAATACTAATCTCCTTCACTACTAATTTTTTTTAAAATAAAATAAGAATAATGATTTATTATAGATATAAATCTAAATCTAATGCATAGATTACGCGTAAAGTGTTTCGAATAATTTCTTCCTCAGTTTTATCATTAACTCTTATGATAAAAGAATTAATTATACGACCACCTCTTGATTCAATTCTTTTTTTCATATCATTTAAGACGCCATGTCCCTGCCTGGTATGAGTTGTTGTGTATATAATCACATCCTTATTCTTAAAGTCGCAATTATCTATAAAAGTTAATATAGCAGGTGAAGGATTACCTAATGTAGAAGGACTTCCCATTAAAATAAGATTATATTTACTTAAATCTATACTACTTGGCTGAATTTCTGTTTTAGTAGAACGCATAGCATTATAATTATTACGAATACTATTAAAGAAACCTTTCTTTCTTTTTAAATCAATTATTTCTATACATTCACCATTCACCCTTTTAGCTAAGAATTCTGAAACAATTCTGATTTCCTTATTTGTTGAATATGTTACTAAAACAGTCATAATAATCCTCTTTTACATGTTTATACTAAATTAAAATCTGATAAGGCTATTCGTGTATTATTTACCATATCTTCTTTTGTTCCATTACTGTATATGGAGAAGCCACCTATGACATTACCATTATGTTTTTTCACTTGTCTTGCAAGACGTTTCATGGCAATGTCGCCACCAATACATTTTAGTGTATTGAATAATATTACATTTTTATTTTTGAAATCGGTGTTATCTATAATTTTCTTTATTGCAGGAGTTACACTACCTAACCATACAGGTGTACCAATAAATATTGTTTCATAATAGTCAACATCTATCTTTCTTGGGTTAATACTAGCTGAATCAATAGCACTAGTAAACAGATAATCTAGAACTGTTCTATGGATAGTATAATCAGTAATTTCCCTTAAATGAGCTTTTAATTCTTTTTTAATTGTTTTAGCAACGGTTAATGTGTTGCCTGAATTAGAATATACTATAACTAAGCTTCTCATCTTAATTCTCCAAATCCTTTAATGCTTTCTTTGTTAATTTGGGGATGTCAGTGTTTTTAGTAATTATTGCAAAGGAGTTGGTTATGTTTCCTTTCTTTGTTTTTATCTGATTGTTTAACTCTGATAATGCATTATCTGAACCTGATCCGCTCATTGTTACAAATGTTATAACGTTTTTGCCTTCAAAGTCACAGTTGTTTACTAGTTGCATTATGGCTGGTGCTATTCTTGCACCCCATACAGGGGAACCGATATATATTGTATCATAATCTTTTAAATCTACTCTTTCAGGACTTATTTCGGTATTTGCGTTGAATTTTATGTCTATAACTCCTTTTACGAAGCCACGTAGACCAGATCTATTTGTTAAATCTTTAATTTCCTGTGTATCAGCAGCTATTTCTTTCGCTATTGTTTTAGCTACTAATTTTGTTTTTCCTGTTCTTGAATAATAAATTACTATATCATTCATATTTTTTTTAACCCCTATTTCAATTATTGTTTATATAATTTAAAAAAAATTTACTTTATTTTTGTTCTATACTTATTATTATGTTTTTCATTCAAGTTTATATTTTTTGATTTAGTTTCTTTTAAAAAATAGTTTAAGTATAGGGGTGATAGATGAATATAATTTATTCATCATTTAATGCATCATGGGTTAATTTAATGATATCTGTATTTTTTGTTATAATAGAGAAAGACCTGATAATCTTTCCACCCTTTGATTTTATAGCATCGTTTAAGTTATCCAGAGCCTTTTCTGCACCATTACTTGTAAGTGTTACAAAACTTACTACATTAGTATTATTAAAGTCATTTTCCTCTACAAACTCAAGTATGGCTGGTGTTGCTTTAGATGCCCATACTGGAGAACCAATATATATTGTGTCATATTCTGATAAATCCACAGCATCATATTCAATGCTTGTCTTCTTTCCACGCATTGCATCTATTGCACTAGTTAAGAATTTGATTGATCCATCCCTATTTGTTTTATCAATAACTTCTAATAATTGAGCATCTTTTTCTTTTGCTATTTCCTCTGCAATAGTCTTTGTTTTATTTGTTCTTGTATAGTATATTACTAAGTCTGTCATTTATAAGCCACCTAGTTATATAAAGTTTATTTTGATATTTATACTTACATGTACTTTTAAGGATATAATCCTACTTCTTTTAATCCTGTTGTCTCATCAAATCCAAACATGATATTCATGTTTTGAACTGCCTGACCTGATGCTCCTTTAACAAGGTTATCAATTGCAGAGATAACTACTAGCTGGTCTTCATCATCAAGAGAAATACCACCTATTTGGCAGTTGTTAGATCCACGTACACTTGCTAGCAGTGGTACTTTATTATCCTTTAACACCTGTACAAATGGTTCATCTTTATAGTATTCACTGTATAGGTTGTATATATCTTCTGCTGTCACATCATCTTTTATTAGGAAGCTGTGATTAGTTGTGAGTATTCCACGAATTACTGGTACAAGGTGTGGTGTGAATGATACTTTAACATCTTTACTACCAAAGTTTCTTAGTTGTTCTCTTATTTCAGGTGTGTGTCTGTGGTTTGCTATAGCGTATGGTTTAACGTTATCAGTACAGGTCGGGTAATGTGTTCTTTCATTAGGTTTTACTCCTGCTCCACTTACACCACTTTTACTGTCTAGAATTATTCTATCTACTAACTGGTTTTCTACTATTGGTAGACTAGATAATATTCCTCCTGTTGGGAAACATCCAGGGTTAGCTATTAATGTTGCATCTTTTATCTGGTCTCTGTTTATCTCAGGTAATCCGAATACTGCATCTAATTCTGGATGTAAATGTTTCATTCCATACCATTTCTCATACACTTTATAATCACTGAATCTGAAATCTCCGCTTAGATCGATTACCTTTGATCCATTGTTCAGGTATTCTGGCACTAGTTTCATTGATGCTCCGTGTGGAAGTGCACTGAATACAACATCAGCATCAACATCCTCTGGTTTTGGGTTTGTGAATTTAAGATCTACTCCTTCTAGATTTGGATGTAGTTCTGATACATATTCTCCCTCATTTTTACGGCTTGTAACAGTTTTTATGTTTACTTTTGGATGTCTTAGTAGTATTCTCATTAGTTCTCCACCAGTATATCCACTAGCACCTATTATTGCTACATCTATTTTACTCATGTTTTATTTTCTCCTTATAATTAATTTATTAATATGCGTATGGTTTAACGTTTTTGAAGTGTGTTTTTGCAACTTTATCTATTACGTCTTTGTTAATATTTTTTGGTTTTGTTTTTCTTAAGTTAATATTATATCTTTCTTCTATTTCTTTTAAGGTTTGTTCATAATTGTATTTTGCTATTATGCTACTTGTAGCAACGGGTATGTATTTTTCACCGTTTGATTCCTGTATTACTTTGATTTTATCATTAATGTTAAGATATTCATTCATCTTTTTATAATCAAATTTATCAATAATAACCAGTACATCTGTTGTCTGAATATCCTGTAGTAATTCTGTTATAACCTTTGAATGAAGGTATGCCAGTAAGTGATTCAGGTTTTTTCCCTTACTGGTGAATTTCTGGTATAATCTATTGTAACTGAATGGTTTAAGAATGATTGTTCTGCTGTTAATGCCTAGTTTTTCTATTTTAGGGTATAGTTTATAGATTTGTTTTGTTGATAATTTCTTACTATCAGTCACTCCAATACGTTTTAATTTCAAATTATCATCATGTGATGTAGATACTGCTGTTACAACAAGCGGTCCATACCATTCACCTTTACCAGTTTCATCAGAGCCTATGGTAAAACTATAGTCATCTAGTAAAATATCAGGATTATACTGCATACTTTTATTATTAGTATAAGTTTCACCTGTGGAATTGTATTCTTTTAATTCTAAGACAGAACCCAGCAAATTACGGGTACTACTATTGTCATTAAAAACTAACTTCCTAGAATTATACAAAATAAGAACAACATCACCATCCTTAATACGGATATGTTCATACTGGTGAGGCTTTTCATGACGTAAATTACGAGTCTGATAAATAATCTTACTAATCTCATCATCTGTTAACTTTATAGATTTCATAATAAAACACTGAAAATAAATTTTAAAAATATTCACTTAAAAAAATAGATAAAAAGAGAGGGTGATTACTCACGTACCATTGTACCAATACCATGCTTAGTGAAAATCTCAAGTAGTATTGAATGATTTAGTCTACCATCCAATATGTGAGCTGTCTTAACACCATTCTCCACAGCATTAATACAAGTTTCAACCTTAGGAATCATACCGCCAGTAATAACACCCTCACGGATTAACTCTTTTAACTCGTCAGTTCTAATACGTCTAATAAGACTATCAGGATCATCAGGATCAGTTAAAATACCAGGAACATCAGTCAATACAATTAACTTCTCAGCATCAACACTACTAGCAATAGAACCTGCAACAGTATCAGCATTCAAGTTAAGAGTATTACCATCCTTATCAATACCAATAGGTGATATAACAGGAATATAATTATTATCAGTTAAATCATCAACAATCTTCCTGTTAACCTTATCAATCTTACCAACATATCCAAGGTCAACCTCTAATATTTCACCATCTTCATGTCTGATCTTTGTAGGACCCTTACGTGATGATTCAAGAAGATATCCATCCTTACCAGAAATACCTAAACTCTTACCACCATGTAAACCGATTTTAGACACAATCTCAGTATTGATCTTACCAACAAGAACCATCTTAACAATCTCCATGGTCTCCTTATCAGTAACTCTTAAACCACCAATAAATTTAGGTTCCTTACCCATTTTATCCATGGAACGTGATATCTCAGGACCACCACCATGAACTACAATAGGCTGCATACCTACATATTTAAGTAATACTGTGTCTCTTGCAGTGGAACTCATAGCATGCTCATCAATCATAGCATGTCCACCATACTTAATCATAATCTTCTTATCATGAAATTTCTTAATATAAGGTAATGCTTCAATTAAAACATTACTAATTTCTAATTGTTCTTGTTCTACCATAAATCTCAACTAACTCCATTAAATAATCCAAAATAAATAAAATATCTACGTAGTGTACTCCGCATTAATTCTAATATAATCATACGTTAAATCACAGCCGTAAGCAGTAGCATTTTCACTGCCCTCATGTAGATTAACACGTATAATTAACTCATCCTTCTGCATAAGATTCTCAGCAGCCTCTAACTTCTCAGGGTCATCATAAGTTGTAACTGTACCCTTATCAACAATAACAACATTATCATCACCAGAACCAATACTAATAGAAATATTATCCGGGTCAAAATCAACACCAGAATAACCCATAGCACTAATAATTCTACCCCAATTAGGATCAGCACCAGCAACAGCAGTTTTAACTAAACTACTGGATACAACACTTTTAGCCACAACAACTGCATCATCATAGCTATCAGCACCATCACATACAACTTCTATTAACTTGGTGGCACCCTCACCATCCTTCGCAATCTTCTTAGCAAGGTTAGTGCATACATAATCAAGTGCCTCATAGAAGTTATCATCAACAGCACCTTTAACATCATTAGTACTCATTAATAATGCAGTATCATTAGTACTTTCATCACCATCAACAACAACCATGTTAAATGATTTCTGTACACTGTCACGTATAGCATCCTGTAATGTATCCTTATCCATTTCAAGGTCTGTGACTATGAATGCTAGCATAGTACCCATATTAGGTGCAATCATACCAGAACCCTTACACATACCAGCTACTCTGAAGACGGTGCCATCATTTAATGTTGATTCAACAGCACATTCCTTACTGACAAGGTCTGTTGTACGAATAACATCAGCTGCACAGCTGGCACATTCCCTGCTATTACCAAGACGTTTAAGAGATTCCTCTGCTACTGGTTTAATAATATCCATAGGCATCTGCCTACCAATAACACCAGTAGATGCTGTTGCAACATCCTCAACCGGAATGTCTAATGTATCAGCAACAAGCTGTGCTAATTCTAAACCTTTTTTCATACCGTCCTCTTTAGTATAACAGTTAGCATTTCCACTGTTAATTATAACAGCTGAAATTTTACCATTTTCTAAATGTTTTCTTGTAATATCAATAGGAGCTGCATATACCTTGTTTTGTGTGTAAACAGCAGCAGCTGTTGAGTTTTCATGGTAAAGTATGCTTACACCATATTTACCTTCCTTATATCCACTAGCTTGTAAACTACTAATGGAACATATACCATTGTCTAAAATTTTCATCATATCATCCGTATTATAAAAAGAAATTTTTAAAAAATAATTTTCATTCTAGAAAAGAAGATTAAGAGTAAAAATGAATACTCCCCTATTTTATTTGAGTATTCGTAATATTTTATTTTAATAATAATTTTTTATTATTTATATGTTGTTACCGTGATTATTGTTATTATTGTTGTTATTATTGTTATTATTATTGTTGTTATTATTATTGTCATTGTTCTTATTGTGGTTATTATTATTGTTGTTGTTATTGTTGTTATTATTGTTATTGTTCTTATTGTGGTTATTATTATTGTTATTGTTATTTGAATTATTTCCTTTACCTGAAGTTGTATTGTAGTTGTTGTAATTGTTATTGCTTGTTTGTTCGTATATTATTGTAGTATTGTTTGTTTCATTTGTTGTATTGTTCAGTGTTGTATTATTTGTGCCATTGTTTTCGAATAAACTTCCTAAATCTAGGGAGGGTGCATCGAAGTGTATTACAGTTGCGCCTAGTGAGCCACATAGCATTGCAATTATTCCTACAACTAATACAAGTATTATCTTTGAATTTGTTGATGACTTAATTTTAATACCTCCCCTATTCTCCTGTGGCTACTACGATTATCAGGGTTATCAGTATACCTATTAATCCTAGCCACATGTTTCCAGTATTCCAACCAACTAGTGTTAATAAGAATATGAATATGAATACTCCTATTAGTGTTGCAGATTTTGTTGTAAGATAGTCTATCATTGATCTTGTGAATTCTGTTGGTATGTAGTATGCGTATTTACCATTTGCCATGTCAAATACTATTACTGGTGTGTTGTCATGTATCTTGATTGAATCTGTTAGATGAGCATTTTCTCCAGCTTCTTTTCTACTGTTACCTATTCCTACTCGTAGATTTAGTCCATTATTTAATGCATACCATGCACAGTCCAGTCCTGTTTTCAGTGCTATGGACTTTGATGGATAGTTAATAATTAAATCGTCTCCACCTACACGGTAACCCTCAATTTTACCTTGTCCCTCATTGGCTATGTATGCATTAATATCATTCATAATCTCTATGAGCCTGTCTTTTCCGTATTTTGATATAAATCCTGTGGAATCCTTTGCATCTATATACATAAAATTGTCTACTTGTACAGGTGTGAGTTTAACTTTTTCAGTGGTAGGTATTGTTTCGAATATTACACCATATTCTCCTCCGAGTTTGGTGAATCCGACTCCTGACACTTCTCCTATTTGAGCATCCATTTCTATTGCTCTTTCAATGGAGGCAGCACCAGTCATTCCCACTGCTCCTCTTACGTTAACTCCTTGCTGCATTCCCAGAGAAATCATTTTAATTGCTATTCTTATACCTTCCTTCTTTGAAGGCATGTGTGAAACAAGTTCTGTTTTACTTTTTTCTATGATTTCTCCACCTACTACTTCAACCATCTTTGCGAAAGATTCTATAACTGGTGATCGTTTGAATATTTCTATGTATAGATAACGATCATTTCCCATTATAATGTTACTTAGCAGTGCATATTCATTGATTTTATTTTCTGCTGGTCTGATTTCAATGAATTTCCTGTTTAATGGTAGGTCACGTTGATCTATTTCTCTTTCAAGGTTTTGAAAAATACTTTGACTATTTATCTCAGCAGGCTTGATTTCTACAAGCATTGTTTTTGTGAGGTTTATGAGTGAAACATATTCTGTTTCTAAATCATTTGTAGCGTAGTAATTTGTTCCTATACTAATAACTTTTTTATTTAATAGACGAGAGAATAGGATTTTTAATAATCCTTCAAAAGCCATTTATCTTTTGCCTCCACGTTCTATTGAAATTTCGAATTGTCCTGGTTTTTCCATTAACATACTTGGTTTTACTGATACTATTGGGAATTTCCATGTTCCTAGTCTGGCTGCCATTGTACTTGCTATATTTCTTGAGTTGTGTTTAATAAATGAGTAATCTGAGTCATTTATTATTATGTCTAGGTTGTATGGTGATTCTTCTAGTACTTCATCTGAGTATATTATGTTTAATTCGAATGTTCCAGGTCTTGTGAATAAGTCATTTCTTACTGCTACTAGTGGTGAGTGGTCAAGGTTTAACTTGTTTCTTACGGTTATTGCTATTGTTCCTGCGTTACGTACTGCTTCTTTGTAGTCTTTTGGGTTTACCAGTACGAATATTAGGAAGTCTGATTCTTCCATTCCTTCATCTACAAAGCTTACCATTTTGTTTAATATTGGTATTTTTAAGAATACATCTTCTAGTTTTGAATCAATAGCGTTTGCGTCTTCATCACTTACTCTGCTTATAGCTTCCTGTGCTACTGCAAGTCCTGAAAATTTACGATTTTTCTTAGATTTATATACGTCAAATCCTCTTTTTTCAAATTCATTTAATGATTTAGAACAGATTTTTTGAAGTATGTTTTTTACTTTTTTAGGAGGCGCTGGTTTTCCAATTTGGAAGCGACCATTTTTTACTCTGTATGGTAGTCTTCGACTGTCTATATCCTGAAATTCGTCTCTATAATCTCTAAATAAATCGTTTGATAATATTTTTGCGTCTTTTTCATATGCTAGGTTTAATATGTAATGATCAGCTATAGTTCCAGCTGGTACTGGGAATACTTCTTCGTTCTGAATCATTTCATTAAAGCCATCTTTATCATCAATTTCATGTCGTAGTGGTGCATCGGCTAGAACGATTGGTTCATGTCCTAACTTTTTAAGGGTATTTATAGCTACTTTTAGAGTCTTTAAGCTGGGTGTTACTTTTCCTGTTTCTTCATCAGCTTGTTGTCCGTAATATGCTACATTTGACCCATCAACAATTATTTTCAAAAGATCACCTTTTATATGTTTATTTTAATTTAAAAAACTGTTCCATTATTAATAATTATATCTGTATATAACATTTTTTATAGTTATCTTTTATAATCTAAATTAGATTTATGGTTGTGTTAATTCTTTCTCTGTTCCATCAGAATTATGCTGTGTTATCTCAACATATTGATTGTCTATCTCTATAATATTATAGGAAGGACAAGTATTTCCTCTTAGCTTCATTGATGAAACTGTTCCTGCAGTAGAGAATATCGTATTTTTCATCTTCCATAAATGTGGAACGTGTTTGTGTCCAGATAATACTAGGTTAACATCATTTTTCAGTAATGCTAACAATATATCTCCAGCATCACTTAGAATATTTCTCTCTCTTCCAGTGTTTGGTATAGAGATGATATGGTGGTGAAGAGCTATTATTATAAATAATCCTCTTTCCTTAGCATCGGCTATTTCTTCTTCCATGAATTTCTTCTGAAGTCGACCAATTTTACCATGTCCTAGATCAGGTTCACTACTGTCCAATCCTATTATCTTTATTGCTTCCTCTTTTAATTCAAGAGTACCATATCTTTCACCAAAGAGATCTTCAAATACTTCGTCACCAATATTACGTGCATCATGATTTCCCGGTACTATTATCTTAGTTGGTTCTATCATGTCAATGTATTTCTTTGCTTCAACAAATTCCCTATAGAATCCATGATCTGTCAAGTCTCCTGTAATAATTACAGCAGATGGTTTCATTTCATTTATTTCATCAATAGTTTGTAGTAATAGGTCTTCTCTAAACTGAGTGTAACCAGTATGTAAATCTGATATATGGACAATAGTTGTCATCTAGGATAACCTCATTATAGCTTCAGCTAAATCTCCATTAGTTTCTTTTAAAGCTTTTTCTGCTTCTTTTTTGGATTTTCCTGTCTGTGATGCTACTAATTCAATGTCTTCATCAGATATCTCTGCTTCTTCAGTACTTTCACTGTTTTTTATTCTTTCTTCTGCTTTACCTGTAACTTGGTATGTTTCTTGTCCCATAGCGTTCATGATGTTTACTTCAGCATCTTTGATTACTATTTCTTTGTCTTTGAGTACAATCACTACTTCTTCTACTCCTTTAAGTTCTTTCATGTTCATACCCATTTTTTTCATGGTTCTTTCCATTTGTTTTAATTGTTTTGGATTTATTTTTCCACCTGGAAACATAACATTATTCCTCCTATAATTTGAATTCTCGTTATTATCGTGTTAATAAAAATCGAGTCCTTAAACTAATGATATATTTTTTAAGATTATATCATTGTATTCTATTTATATCTATATGTGATTTTTATTATATTAAAATTAATCTTTTTTAATATTATGATTTTAGAATTAGTTATGTAGTTTAAATGATTTTATTTAATTAGTTGGATTAAATTATTAAATTTATCTTTAAAAAAAATAGTGAGTGGGGGGAAGTATTGGTATATTATTCATCATCTTCATCGTTTTCATGTTCTTGTAGGGCTAATTCACTTACAAGCTTATTTATACGTTTTTTCTGGTCTTCTATTCTATTAAATAGTTTAAATAATAGGTAAAACAGTATAATTATCGCTGTAATATATAATACATCAAGACCTCTTCCTAATCCAAAGATACTAGCTAGATGTATACTTATCTCTGGGAATACTGCTGCTATTATTACCAGTATCCATATTGCTAGCCATAGCAGATACATTCCAAGGTTAAGAGTATCTTTTTGAAATCTCCTAGTTATCAGAAACATGGCAAGAAGGCTTATTATTATTATAATTATTTGATATGTAAACAAAGTGTCCTACTCCTATTTTATTGTTTCATTTAGGAATTCTAGTAAAATCTTTATACCTACAAGGGTATTTGTTCCTTTTTCTATAGTTCTTTTATCATATATTGTTGTCATTGGTACTTCTAGCAGTTTTAGATTTCTTCTTTTTATTTCACCGATAATTTCTGATGAAACACCATATTGCGGTGATTTTAACTGTAGTTTACGTGCTGCATCTGCTGTGAATGCTCTTAGTCCTGACTGTGAATCTGTTACCATCTTTCCCTGGAATAGAAATGTTATATGATTCATTACTGTGTTACCAAATTTTCTTCCTGATGGCATGTCTTCAAAATCTCTTGCACCGATTACAACATCCGCCTCATGATTTTGTAATGGTGGATACATATTATAAAGATCATCCGGATTATGCTGGCCGTCAGCATCAAATGTGATTATGATATCTGCATCTTTACTTAAGGCTGCTTTAATTCCTGTTTGAATAGCACCGCCAAGTCCAATATTAATAGCATGTCTGTAATGCCATACTTTTCCACGATATTTTCTTACTAATTTACGTGCTATTACCGGACTATTATCCATTGATCCGTCATCTATTATTAATACGTAAAATCCACGTTCAACAAGTTCGGAGGTTACTTTTTCAAGAGTTTTTTCTTCATTGTAACAGGATAGTATAATGTAAATTTTAGATGTTATCGGAGGTATGTTTTCTTTGTTCATTTTGTTATTGACCTGTTTTATTTCCTTTAATAATTTTATTTAAAATGTTATGTTATATTTATATAGAAAGTTCTTTTTATATTTTTTAAAAATAACTTGAATTTATCACTTAGAAACAGAATTATATACACAGGTAATCAAAAAAAATTCCAAAAAAATTTAATAAAAAAATAAGATGGGACTAAATTCACAAGTTAAATAATTATTCATTCACCAGTCTTAGAACATCAACCATTCTAGTAGCAAGATTTACAGATGTTTCAATACCCACATCATCC